>JBBRKB010000014.1:0-19477 GCA_038218385.1 Cytophagales bacterium
CATCTCTATGTTTTAATATACCGTACCTTCAGGCCTGAGTTTTTGAATTATTCCCTCGAGGCTTAATTGATTTAAAGGCTTTCACCTTTAAATTTATTTTACGACTTTCGCGGCGTTACAACTCCAAACAGCAAACACTATAATGACAAAGTTTACATTCACAGAAAAGAAAGACACACGATCAGGATTTGGTGTAGGATTTTTAGAACTTGGCCGCACCAACCCCAATGTTGTGGGACTTTGCGCTGACCTTATTGGCTCCCTTAAAATGGGCGACTTCAAGAAAGAATTTCCTGAGCGTTTCTTCCAGGTGGGCATTGCAGAAGCCAATATGATGGGCATCGCTGCCGGTCTTACCATTGGCGGCAAAATACCTTTCACAGGTACATTTGCTAACTTTTCAACGGGCCGTGTATATGATCAAATACGTCAATCAATCGCTTACTCCGGTAAGAATGTTAAGATATGTGCGTCTCACGCTGGTTTAACATTAGGTGAGGATGGTGCGACCCATCAGATTCTGGAAGACATCGGCATGATGAAAATGATGCCCGGCATGACCGTGATCGTACCGTGTGACTATGAGCAGACAAGGTTAGCCACGGTTGCCTTAGGTGAACATGTGGGGCCTACATACCTTCGTTTCGGACGACCAAGCTGGCCGATCTTCACCACTGGCAGACCTTTCCAAATTGGCAAAGCGGATAAGATGATAGAAGGTAATGATGTTACCATCTTTGCTTGCGGACATTTAGTGTGGGAAGCCATTGAAGCTGAAGCTAAACTAGCGGAGGAAGGTATAAGTGCCGAAGTCATTAACATTCACACCATTAAACCACTGGATGTTGAAGCGATCCTTTCATCGGTGCAGAAGACCGGATGTGCAGTGACGTGTGAAGAGCATCAAATGAATGGAGGTCTTGGTGACAGTGTTGCACAAGTGCTTTCCAGATTCCATCCTGCTCCTCTTGAGATGGTAGCGGTGAATGATAGCTTCGGAGAAAGCGGAACACCTACTCAACTGTTGAAGAAATATGGCTTAAGCGCTGACAACATTGTTGAGAAAGTGAAGGCTGTATTGAAGAGAAGGAAATAAAATTTACTGAGATAAAGAATTGATACCCTGCTTGAGCGAGTGGGGTATTTTTTTTATCCAGGAGTCTTTCAAAAAATCAGGAGCTAAAATCGAGAGCATCACCGTGTATGGCGAGAAAAATTCTTCAAAAAACGCAAATAAAACTACTACAGAAACTTGCTGCGGATCAAGTTGTTGTTGAAATTGACCATCACTATGGAGATGGAGATAAAAACAAAGGTTATCAACGATGCGGAAACGTTCAACGAATTCCGCTCTTTGCTAAAAGTGTCTGGTTTGCCACACGCAGATTTGGATTTTCGGAACCATATCCTGATCGGATATTATGATGATGAGGAGAAGTTGATCGGCACAGGCGCCCTTGAAATTTATAAACCCTATGCCCTTCTACGTTCGCTAGCTGTGAGTGACGCGTTAAGAGGCCAGTCGCTTGGCTCTAAAATCACAGATGATCTTATTAAAGAAGCCAAGCGAAATGATATTAAGTCCATCTATCTGCTTACGGAAAGTGCCCGGTTGTTTTTTAGACGAAAAGGTTTCAAAGACATTCAGCGAACAGATGTACCTAAAGAAGTAAAAGCATCATCGGAGTTCTCCTCCATAATTTCTGACACCGCTGTGTGTATGGAGTATGTTATCGCCACCGTATAAGTCATGATTGCAAACGTATGCAGTTCATTGATGGAAAGAAATCGGCAGGCCAATCAATAATTTTATACATAGATACTGTTACATTTGCGCTTCTTTTACTGAAGCATGAAGCTAAACAAGTATTTCGTTATTGATTTTGACAGCACCTTTACCCAGGTAGAGGCATTTGATGTGTTGGCAGACATTTCGCTGAGCGACCATCCTGAGCAACATCAACGAATTGAGCAAATCAAAAACATTACCAACGAGGGAATGAATGGCACCATTTCGTTCCGTGAATCGTTGGAGAAGCGCCTCCAACTTCTTAATCCGCATTCGCGGCACATACCCATCTTGGTGAGTAAATTAAGAGAGCGCGTTTCCACTTCGTTCAAAAGAAACGGAGAGTTCTTTCAAAAATATTCTGAAAACATATACATTGTATCCAATGGTTTCAAGGAGTTTATCATTCCCATCGTTACTGAATTTGGAATCAAAGCAGAGAATGTTTTAGCCAATACTTTTGAAGTAGATGCGAATGGTAAAATTTCTGGATTCGATAAAGAAAACCCTTTGTCAGTAAGCAATGGTAAAGTTGAGCAATTGAAAAGGCTTAACCTCCCTGGCGACATATACGTCATTGGCGATGGGTACAATGATTATGAAATAAAAAAATCAGGATTGGCCAATAAGTTCTATGCCTTCACCGAAAACATTGAACGTGAAAGCATCCTTGATAAAGCTGACCACATTACCCCGAGTTTAGACGAATTTTTATACCTCAATAAATTGAACACAGCAATCTCCTACCCCAAAAATCGAATCAATGTTCTGCTTTTGGAAAATGTACATCCTGTAGCGCTTGAATCATTACGTGAAGAAGGTTTTAATGTTGAAACCTATCCGGCAGCTATGACCGAAGACGAATTGTGCGAAAAGATAAAGAACGTTTCTGTTCTAGGCATACGATCAAAAACACACGTAACGGCAAAGGTATTGGAAAACGCCAACCGCTTGATGGCCATTGGTGCTTTCTGTATTGGCACCAATCAAATCGATTTAAAGGCAGCTACCAAAAAAGGTGTAGCTGTTTTCAATGCACCGTTTAGCAACACACGCTCCGTTGTTGAGTTGGCAATCGCAGAAATGATTATGCTTATCCGTAACATCCCAGATAAGTCTGTGCGCATGCACAAAGGTGAGTGGGACAAATCAGCCACGGGAAGTTATGAAGTACGTGGGAAAAAATTAGGACTTGTGGGCTATGGCAATATTGGCACACAACTTTCGGTCATTGCTGAAGCATTGGGTATGAAAGTGTACTACTACGATGCTCAAGAAAAACTTGCGTTGGGAAATGCTACCAAGTGCAAGAGTATGAAAGAATTATTTAATGAAGTTGATGTTATATCACTCCATGTAGATGGGCGTGAGAGCAACACCAACATCATTAGTCACACCGAATTTGGCTGGATGAAAAATGGAGTCATCTTCATCAACCTGAGCCGCGGTCATGTAGTGGATATACAAGCATTGAAAGAAAATATTGAAAGTGGTAAGATAGCGGGCTGCGCCATCGATGTGTTCCCACTTGAGCCGGTAAGCAATAACGAAGAGTTTCGGTCTGAATTGCGCGGCTTACCAAACACCATTTTAACACCCCACATTGGTGGAAGTACGTCAGAGGCACAAGAAAACATTGGCCATTTTGTGCCCAGTAAAATAACAGATTATATCAATGCGGGAAACACTTCTAACAGCGTGAACTTCCCCAACCTCACATTGCCTACATTAGACAATGCGCATCGTTTGATACACATACACGCGAACGTACCGGGCATCCTCGCGAAGATCAATCAGATTTTAGCATCACATGGTACCAACATTGTGGGGCAATATCTGAAGACCGATGAATTGATCGGTTATGTGATCACCGATATTGACAAAGTGTACGATAAGGAAGTGATAAAGGAACTTCGGGAGATTGAGCACACGATCAAGTTCCGTGTGCTTTACTAATGATAAGAAAAAATTAAACCCACTGGACCTGGAAGGAGGTTTCTGAACCCCATGTAAACGACAGGTTTTGAGCTGCTGTCAACCGCAACCTTCCACTGTTATCCTGCTTTTAGGGCGAGGCCCCGACAAGTCGGGGTGAGGCCTGGTTTTGTTTGAAAGCTTCACTCGGTTATTGTTATAAGTGTTAGGTTCAGCAAACGTGTCCCAAATCCAAGTGAGTTCCTCACAAAAGTACAACAATAAACTATGGCATCACCCTTGAAAAGTTCTTATTTTTTATATCGAATAGAAATAAAATCCGTATGGATTCACTATGCAACATATCAAAGCAAACTTTACCCCCGGCCCTTCACAACTTTATTTCACTGTACCGGATCATCTTAAAAAAAGTTTGAAAGATGGAATCCCTTCGATCTCCCATCGTAGTAAAGCATTTGAAAATATCTTTCAGCAAACGGTTGAAGGACTTCGTGAGCTTCTTTCCATTCCCAAAGAATTCCATGTTTTCTTTCTCAGCTCTGCAACCGAGATTTGGGAAAGAATTATTCAAAACCTTGTAGCTGAAAATTCTATTCACCTTGTGAATGGATCTTTTTCAAAACGTTTTTATGATACGGCTGTTCAATTAAAAAGAAATGCCAACATCATTGAAGCTGAACCCGGGAAAGAATTTGACCCACCCCTTACTCACAACAGTGAATTGATTGCCCTCACGCACAACGAAACAAGCACAGGCGTTTCACTTCCCATGGACTTTATTTCGGAAGTAAGAAAAAAAAATCCCAATGCCTTGATAGTGGTTGATGCGGTTTCATCACTCCCCTACCCTGCTTTTGATTTTACTCAAATAGATAGTTTGTTTTTTTCTGTTCAAAAAGGATTTGGTCTTCCTGCCGGACTCGGCGTGTGGATTGTTAATGACCGATGCGTGGAGAAATCCGCCGCGCTAGAAGCGAAGAATATTTCAACCGGAAGTTATCACAGCCTGGCCTCCTTACTAAGTCATGCCAAGAAAAACCAAACCCCCGAAACACCTAATGTATTAAGCATTTACCTCCTGGCTCAGGTTATTCAGGATATGTTATCCCGCGGCATTCAAACCATTCGCAGGGAAACGGATTACAAGGCGGCTATTTTATATCAGCTATTAAATAACCATTCGTTAATGAAACCCTTTGTCGCTGATAAAATCATTCAATCTAAAACCGTGATAGTAGCTGACTGCGGAGATAACATGGATATTATAAACACAGCACTACAAGAAAAAGGAATGTTGCCTGGCGATGGCTACGGATCATTCAAGAAAAGCCAGCTTCGGTTTGCTAATTTTCCCACGCATTCAAAAGAGCAATTTGAGTTATTGGTGGATACGCTGGAAGGAATTCAATGATACGCACCTCGTGATTTTTTGGAATTCAGTAAATTCTTTGAAGGCGTGAATTTTCTAAATTCGAAAAGCTATTTCCATTAACTCTTTTTCACTGTTAGGGATTTTATATTTGCGTGCTACTTGCGGCCAACTGCTTACTGATTTTTTAATATCTAAAATAATTTCATCGCTACGCTTTTTATTGATTCTGAAATTAGGAGACACATCTATTGCGAGGTCTATTTCCTGTGCGTTATCACTTTCAGAGATATTCAAGCTTAAACCATTTCCGGTTTCCACAGGATTCATATCGTATGCGGGTGAGAGTCTCCACCCATGGGATGTCAAGAGAAATCCATGATTGCGCAAATGATCATCTGTATTACTAACGCAAATATAAAATACGATTCTTCTCCAAAGCTCCTCTAAATCTTCATTGACATTCACACCGTTTTTAATAATAAACTCAACAATATCTAAATAACTAACACCCGCCTTATGGTTTGTTCCATCTGTATGTCCCAGAAGTGTCATTGCTGAAGCAAAGTGAATCCGACCACCATTTTCTGTTCGGTCAAACCGCTTTGTTAAAAAAGTATGCTGCTTGCTATAAAACTTTTGTGTCATGGCCTCTGAGACACTCAACCCGGCTTGAAGCGCCAAGTCATGAACAACCATTTCCCATGCACCAATGTCGCGCGCATCATTTATACTGGGGAACTTAGCAATCCATAATTGGTCTTTCGTATCTAGCACACCTGCCTTAGGTCGTGCTCCTCCAAGAGAAGCTCCAGGTGCCATTAGTAAGTTAAGCCATTTGATTTTTTCATCGTCATCAATGTCATCTTCTTCAAGCTTAACGCTGGCCTGTTCTAGTTCACGCAATGAAGTCCACGGTGGAGAGGCCATATTCTGGTCACTATTAAGGAAAGGGTCATCAATACTTCTTTTAAATCGTAATGCCCCCATTCTGTGACCATCATACACGCCCAACAAATAATCAGTTTCAAAAAGAGTCTTGGCTTTTCTTCCCTCTTTTCTCGCCATCACAGCTTCTCTCCTGTTCATTAAGACACGTCCCCATCGGTCTGGCGATGAGTCAAGGAAAATCCCAAAATTACTTTTCCCATCCTCAAGATACTGAGGGCCGGAATACAAGTGAAGATCAGGATCGAGATGATTACCATTTCCGGATTTTAGCCAGGCGTCATCATATTCAAAGGAGAAAACTTCCTTTCCCTTTACTTTCATTGAATATAAAGTGCCCAATTGCAAAGGCTGCTTCGGTGCATCCCAATCAGCGTATACCAGAATAGATTCTTGCTGCGCGTTACGTGTCATTTTACTTTCCTTTTTTCGGAGCTCTTTCTTTTATCAAAAGCTTAGCATCCTGAAGTTTCCTACCTAGCAAATCATCTACGGCCACTTTCAAGAAATCCTTTTCCAATCCAAGTACAAACAATACCTGTATATAAAATCCAATCGCCACGGTTGGAGAACCTTTTTCAATGGCCCATAAGGTAGTCCTCCCGATGTTGGCTCGTTCGGATATCTGCTCAACGCTAAGCTTTCTGCGAAGCCTTGCCAGCTTTATGTTTTCACCGAATTCAACAAGAATCAAACTTACTTTCGGTAAAAGTAAAGGTTTCTTCAGTTTCATAATGTTCATTATAATGAACAAAAGTAGATATTAAGTTCGTAATAACAAACATTAAGCATCACTTTGCTAAGACCCTTTTCAAATCGGTATTGGCATTCACAACTGGCACATACATAAGTGAAACTTGCGCAGGGTTTAAAATATAGTTGCCCGTAAATCGGGGAAGAAGATGAACAACAAATGTGTATCTGCCCGGCTTCATGTTTTCACAGAAAATTACGGTTCGTTCTTTGAAATACTCACGATGTGTCTCTATGCGGTTATTATTTTGGGTCTTGTCTGCGTAGCTACATGCACCGGGTATAGGTACTTCAATCATCACATTTTCAGCAGTTGCATCTTTCTTAACATTCACTTCTACAACTAACGATACCGGTTTACCTGCTTCTAATATTTTATTATCACCCAATGATGTGCTAATCTCAAATCCTTCAACACCGGTCTTTGCTTTTGTAACCCGCTCTTTGACATATTGAATATAGTATAAAGGCAAACCAGATTCCTTATGAATAGTCAACTCTTCGTGGGGTTGTAGCTCTATTCTATAAGGAAATTTAGTAATGGATGCATTTACTTTTCCGGTTACGTTCAGGGTTGCTTGATTTCCTTTTGAAACTCCTTCTGCTAAAAGATCGGGTAGTACACTCAGCAGCACATTGGCCGATTGATAGGTATTCCATCCCCCTTTCTTTCGAAGTGAAAGAAAGTACATCTGCATGGGTACAATTAAATCCTTTAATAGCGAATCTCTTTTTACAATCCGATAGGCAATGGCATTGGCATCAAGACCATCTTCATACCAGTATCTCGCTGGCTTATTTTCAGAGAAGTAAACATCGCCCATGATTCCGTCTTTCTTATATCGCATCAGAGAGTCACGCTGATAGGGCAGGTTTACAAGCTGACGAATTTCATACAATAGCATTTTGTCTTTTAACAATGAATACGGGTAGTAATACCTTGTCCGTGTTCTACTTGAAATTTGGTTTTCAGTTTCACCCACAATGGAATCAAGTTTCACAAGATAATAGCTGTATTTGGTTTTTGCTCCCCACGTAGCAAGCGCATGCAACAAGTCCGTATCAGATAAAGTATACTGATGGAGAAAATCAAACTTGTATTCTACCTTGCGCACAATGTTGTCAATATTCAGATCAACTTTATAGCCGGCATCGCTCGCAACTTTTAATGCACGCAGTATATGTGCCGACATCCAAAAAGAAGTGTTAGGAGAAACATCCCACCACGACCAAAGAAATTCCTGATTTTGATTTTTGAGAAGGCGCACAATAATCTTGTTCAAATCTTTGTCGTACCTAAAAGGTTTTCCTTCATATTGCATTAGCAATTTATAATTCACCAAGCCGATAAGTTTGGATGCGAGCTGTTCATTACAAGCATATTTATAATTGAGCAGATAGTTAATTTCTCCTGTATAAATGTCAATCTGGTTGTCTAAGATCTCGATCGTTACCGTCTCTCTATCTGATGCCTTCACATGCACATCTTCATTGTTTTGTAAAATCGATAAGGTTCCATCTGCTCTGATAATCCCCTGCTCTACTACAGATACTGTTCGTTCTTCACCATCCATATAACCATCATCACGCGTAAAGACATACTGGGTTGTAATTGAATCAAGAGTCGTGGCGTTTACGGGAAGTTTGTCTATATGAAACTCTGTGAAATGTATACCTTTTTCAAAATCAGTGTTTGCACCACTCCACTTTACCTTACCTATGATGTCCTTATCGGAAGTGTAGTTCAAAACTTTTCCCAGGAAGAAAGCAGAGTCACCTTGTGTAAGAAACTGAGGAACATGCAACTCAGCCATCAACGGCTTGTATGATTTTATGGTGGTGCGCGCAGTACCTGTTTGAAGGTAGCGATTCATTGCATAGACAGTGGCGTCCCATCGCGTAATGTCGTCTGGGAATGTAACTTTGAATTTTGATTGACCTTGTTTGTCGGTGTAGAGGCGTGGTTCCCAAAAACCAACATCAGAAAAATTTGAACGAATGGTATTTAAAGAAAGCAGTTCTTGATAAAGTTGACGCTCTGCTTCTTTTATTTTTTCACTCTCATCCTCAACATTTACTTCTACTTTATCTGGGTTTGATATACTCACACCTGCCACTCTTCCGCTTAAGGCACCTGTCAGTTCGCTTCTGCTTGTTGCTCCGTAACCAACAACAACAATCTCAGAAAGCTGCATAATATCTGGCGCTAAAGAAACTGAAATCTCAGAACCAATTCTCACTTCTATTTCTTTAGAAACATATCCAATAAAAGTTATAACTAAAGTGGCGTATGGCTCATCAATGTCTAGCGCAAAGCGGCCATCCACATCGGCCACCGTTCCGTTTGTTGTTCCCTTTACAACAATGTTAGCGCCAGCTAATTCCATATTAGATTCATCGTAGATCGTTCCTCGCACATTTCCAACAACCATTTTAGAATAATTCATAGCAATGGATCTTGACATTGGATAAGAAATTTTTCCATAACAATTATTAGATGGCGTTGAGCGCCAGGTATCCGAAAGTGCATTAGCAGGTTGAATTTCTGCATGTGTGAAGTCGATAACAACTTGTGTGTGTGATTTTAAATTAATACTGTCCATTTTTAAGTAGGTACTGTTATTATAAAGGACAATCGCATTATAACATCCTCTTGGAATGGTGTAGAAATCTGCTCCACTCCTGCTGTAATTTTCACACGGTGAAATAATTTCTTTTGTTGAACAATTCTCAAAAAGAAAAACAGCGACACCCGATAACTTTATATCCTCTGGCAACAATACATTTAGACGTGTAGACTGATCAACCAAATCAATAACCCGTGTAAGCCATTTTGATTCTTCTTCTTTGTACTCAAGAAAATATTTTTTTGTCATCACACTGTCATTGATGATAGTCATCGGACTAAAGGTATTATTACTTAAATACTTTGGAATGAGGTCAGCAGCGTTCAACTTATAAACAAGGTTATCTTCAAATGCATAGGTGTAACCACCTGTATGTTGATAGGTGGTGGTCGTGTTTACATCATGAAAGGTTTGTTTACTTGGCGTGATTGGCCCTACGATAATGGTTGGCTTCTGTGACGGAAGTGGTCCGCCAAATAACGGCGTAAACTCTTCTCTTGATTCCAAATAAACGTGACCATCAGATCTTTTGAAAGCAGCGATGTAGGACAAATGCCTGTTGATTTCCGTTGACGTGAAAGCGTATCGTTTTATGTTTCTATTTTTTCTTGTACGCTCGATAACCGGATCCATTTTAATGACCTTTACATTTTCGGGCAAATGATCAAGGTCTATGCTAAGAATGGTTTTCATTCCCACCTCAAACAGCATCGAATCTAAAACAAGAACTCGATCAAATAATCTCAGAGTGATCTGTTGCTTGCGATCTGGCGAAACATAAAATGAATAGGCATTCGGCTGATCAACCCATGAGTAATAAACAGGTTTGCGATTTACTTCAATCACATGTATTTGCTTTGCTCTTCCATTTTGCATTACAAACGGCGCGAACTGTGTGCCGTCATTGATATGGACCGCTTCGCTAAATTGTGAAGATGGATAGGTGAATTGGTAATACTTCATCGTGTCAAGTCGTGCTCGCTTTTCCCATTTTTTATAGTCAAGATCTAATATTGCCGTACGCTTGTTGATATCATCTTTAGTGTAATGCGCTTTCTTTGATCGCGGTGTTGAACTTGAACCGTAGTATGGTAAATCAGGTAAATAATGATTTAGTTTAGCTGTTGTTGCCACCGCAGTGAGGTCCACTCCACTTACTGGCCACCCCGACTGATCATTAACTTGTATCGTTGCTTCTACTTGTTGCCCCGGAAAAATCCGATCAGGAATAGCTAATGTTACATCAAGAAAACCTTCTTTGAATTCATAGTCTTGCCGCTTGATGTGATCTTCACCTCCGAATGAATAAAGCAATTCAACATAATACGTTTGTGTGCGCTCTTCAATAAGCGATGTGAATTCCAGTTCATTACCAAATCCCTTTTGTATTAACTGACTTCCTTTATATATGAACCACGAAACCTCCAATTTTTGAGGATTGTGCAATCGAATGTTAAAACTGTCTTTCTCTATCCCACCCTTCAATTCAATTTTCGGAACAAGATCACGCATAAAAATCTTCCTCGATACAAAATTTCCATTCAATTGAACGGAAGAAATTATCGGGTTCAGTTTTTCTTTATAGGGCAACGTAATTTTCGTACCATTAACCTCATCATTGTGTTTAATTTCCATCGGTACATCAGCCATCAATTCACCATTATTCAATACCTCATAAATTATACTGTCGTTCGAAAATCGAGTAGTCAATTCATATTGAGAGTAATAATGCATGGCAGTCAGGCTCCTTTCCATCCGCTGATTCTGACTGTTTGTTACTGAAACATTAACTTGATAAAAGGTATTTGTCTTTTGAAAGAGATTGGAAGGTATATCGACTACAGTGGCATTATTCGCATCTAAATCAATTTCAGCAATCATCAACGTGTCAGACAAAATCACAAGGGGTTGAAAGGTTTCACGTATCGTCTGTGTTCTGACTACGACTGAAGCTTTTGCATCTTTTAGTATCAGACCATTTACATCTGTAGCGGTAATGCTGATTTCGTTTTTAGTTGGGTGGAATTGTTTGGTTGTTGCTAGCTTTACCTCCAGTCTATTTCCATTCAATTCATAATCTTCATACTTAAAATTGCAAGACGCAACAATGCGTCCCTTCTTTTCGCGCAATTGCAGAGTGTAATTCCTATCCAGCTTCAGATTGAGTGAATCATGAAGTTGAAATTCTCCCGCAAAACTTCCTGGCCGATGCGGTGCAACATCGCCCACTTTTACTGACTTTGATCCGGTCAGCAACCAAATTTGCAGATCTTTATGCAAGGGTGACTTTGAATGAGACAATGCAAATGATTTAAAGCGAACCTTTTCACCGGGTTTGTATTTGTTTTTATCGGTGATCATGTAACTGTAGAATGATGGCCCATCATCATCATTATAATAGTCGTTATACCACGATGGAACCTCATGCTTTTGTACATTAAAAACGGACCTGAAGTCATCCAATTCAACTGTTACGATTCGCTTATTGCCATGAAACCAATCGTTTTCAATGCGATATGTTTTACTTTCAGGATCTATTCTCAATCTCTTAAACTTGAATTTAACTTTTGCATCTTCTCGCACATTACCATCCATATCCAAAACTTGCAGCGAAAGCGCATCATATTCTTTTAATAAAAAAACCTGATACGGAAATACGCTTGTATATTCACAATGCAATTTGTTCTCAATAATCCTTGCCAAGATAAAATGACCTTTTGCTGGTCGATTGGTCCATCCTTTATCCACATTAAAAGTATCAATCAGGGTATGAAGCAGGCCATTGAAAATGGTGTCTGGAGAAGAAATGGTGAGGAGTTTCTGCGCTTCCTTGTTGTTAATTTCAAAGACAAACCCTTTGCTTGGGGCGGTATTCCAATGAGTGGCTTGACCTAAGGAGTTAAAAGTGCACAGTGAAATTAAAATGGTAGCTAATGATGCGGAGAATTTTCTCATATCGTTTTAGGTTTGAAGGTGTCAGTTACCTTTGCAAGATTCAGAATTGAGAATTTTCCATAAATATTTTTCATTATTATTTCCACTGAGCCTAAACCTTTAAACAAGAACTATGCGATTTTAAAATATTAAGTAAATTGGATAGCTTTAGAAAATAAGTATCTTGGAAAGTGAGGCAAACGTAATGGAGCTAATTGTTTACGATAGTATCGAAAAGAAAAATGAAATTGAGGCCGCGATGGCTCATGCCCTTTCTCGATCAGAAAGGTTGATCAATATGCTTGATTGGATGGACTTACTTGCCTCCATGCGTTCATCACCAAGAAATTATAAAGAAGACGAAGGAATTGACTGGATAATTTTGAAGTTCAAAGATGATAAATAATGATATTAGGGAATCCCTACAACTCGTTTGCTCCGTCCTTTTAAAACATAGCGTTGATTACATTGTAGTTGGTGGAGTGGCTGTTTCTTTTCATGGCTATGATCGTCTTTCTATGCTCACCTCACAACGGCCAGAGTTAAAGGTCGATCTTGATTTCTGGTACCGACCCACCACCGATAATTTTATTAAACTATCCAACGCTATTGTTGACCTTGGTATCGAACGCTCGCTACTTGATCAGATTATATTTGATCCGGAAAAGACATTTCTAAAAATTCCTCATAAAAGTTTTCATACCGACTTTTTGCCTTGGGTTAAGGGATTGAACTCCTATGATAGTGCTAAGAAGAACTCCATAAGGGAATGTATTGATGGAAACGACTTGCACATACTTGGATATGAAGACTTACTAAAGAATAAACTAGCCGTCAATCGAAAGAGTGATGTCAAGGATATTCAAGAATTGGAAAAGAAAAAAAAGAATCTGGATGAAGATTAAACCCTCACTGACAACCATCATCTAACCGGCCTAAGAGAACCATTTTTTGGAAGATCAGGAATTGCTTGCTAAAATCCGAAACCCGGATACCCGAAACTATGGGTTCAATTTATTGGTGCGCAAGTATCAGCAAAAAGTCTATTGGCACACACGCAAGATGGTGATCGACCATGACGATGCGAACGACCTTACACAAGATACCTTCATTAAAATCCATCGCTACATTGATACCTTTCGGGAAGACAGCCAACTCTTCACGTGGATATATCGGATTGCAACCAACGAATGCTTAACTTTTCTGAATAAAAAGAAGCGCCGGTTTTTTCTTCCCATTGGCGATGTGGTAGGAGAACTCACAGCAAAGTTGGATACTCAGGAACACCTTACCGGGGATGAGATACAGCTAAAACTTCAAAAAGCTGTGGTGAGATTGCCAGACAAGCAACGCCTTGTTTTTAACATGAAATACTTTGACGACATGACCTACGAGGATATTTCGGAAGTGACCAAGACCAGCGTGGGTGCCCTGAAAGCAAGTTACCACCACGCGGTAAAGAAAATAGAAGATTTTCTACAGGAACATTAAACCATTGAACGACAAATTAGTCATAGAACCAAAATGCAAAAGCTCGAGGACATAGACAAAAAGAACATCTTTAAAGTGCCAGAGGGGTACTTCGAAGAATTACCCTCCATTATTCATTCTCGGGTAAGCAAGCCTTCATCACAGGCTACTCCATGGTTCACTTTCGCTTTGCGCTATGCCTTACCTGCTTGCGTATTTATTCTCGCTGTAGTCTGGTATTACAATAATCAAACACAATCGACACAAACACAAGATGTAGAAGAAATGTTGGCAAGCATTGATACCAATTCACTGATAGAGTATCTGGATGAAAGAGAAATTTCCCTTAACGATTTGTTGGATACATACGAAGTTACCATGGAAGATGTAGATGAAATAGAAACCATCGCATACCCCGATATTTCGGATGAGGATTTTAATATTATGCTTAACCCATACGACCTCGAATTGAATAACTAACCAAACGTATATCCAACACACCCAGCTTAAAACTTGAAACTAGCTACCAAGCAGAATTGCGAATAGCTAAACTAATCACACTCATACCACGCACTCACACAGCTAGCAGCTCGTAGCTATAAGCTCAAAGCTTTTAATAAAACATGCAAATGAAAAACATACTACTCATACTCCTGACCTTCATCGCTAGCCAAACTTTTGCGCAAGATGAAGAGCCCGTGGTACAAGATCCCAATGTAAAAACACGGATAGATGCGGCGCGTGCTGCATACATCACCGAGCGATTGGGACTCACAACAAAAGAGGCAGAGACATTTTGGCCGGTCTATCGCGAGTTTGCCGATAAGCGAAGTGGGCTTCGTTCGCAATACAGAGAAGCTAAGCGCGAAGGCAAACCGGAGAAAGACCTTGTTGATTTAGGATTAAAACTAAAGCAGCAAGAGCTCGACCTTGAAAAAGATTATTCCGGGCGGATGATGAAAGTAATAACTGCCCAAAAATTGGTGGAGCTAAGAGGTGCGGAACGCGATTTCACCCGAATTATTCTTCAGCAAATTCAGCAGCGAAAAATGCAGCAAGACAAACGTCAACAAATGCGCGAGCGCCAGCAGCAGCAACTTCAAAAACGCAATAACTAATTTACTATCTTTCCGCTCATGCGGTTCACCCTTTGGTTGCTGATATTCATTACCTCAGCATCCTGGACAGCCAACTGTCAGGATGCTGATTCTTTATTTACCGACCTTGATGATCCGCTATCGTTTGATGATTCCCTCAGCATTTTTAAATTGATCGATAGCCTGATGACGATGGAGAATGTAGAAAGTTCTCAACTCGCTGTTCGGTTAAGTTACAATAGCAATGTGTTGTCTGCTGGCAGAACATTAGGGATAGAACAGTTCGGTCTTACACCCGGCATTTCTTATTATCACAAATCAGGTTTGTATGCTGATGTATCTGCTTACTACAGTACGAATTACGACCCGGGATTTTATCTGACCACGCTCACAGCTGGGTACTTAAAAATTTTCTCGAAGAACATTTCGCTGTTGGCCAATTACGATTACTACGCCTACAATTTTTCTGAAGACTATTATGTTCCCTATAAACATTCTGTAACCGTTGCCCCTTTTATTGAAGCCAAGCATTTGACCTTTCGATGCGACTACTCCTTTTATTTTGGTGATAGCTACGCCAACCGGATTATGCCCGGTGTCAGTTACACATACAAGACCAGGAAAATCAAATGGGTTGACCGCCTGTCATTCATTCCCTCAGTCTATGTTTTGTTTGGCGATCAGCATTTTTCGGAGGTAGATTATGTAAAACCTAAATCGGTAAAAGAAGCCATTGCTAATTTCAAATTGTATGGCACACGGTTCACACCCGTATTCACCGACCGCGTTGTGTTTGGCCTAATGAATTACGCCATCACAGCACCCATTACCATCAGTAAAAGAAATTGGATGTTCAACATCAGCTACACCTACAGCGTGCCGAAGGCCGTAAGCAACGAGGTGCTTACCATTTCCAAAACAGGGTACATATCGTCAAGTCTCCTGTATTATTTTGATCTTGGGAAAAAAACGAAATAGTTAGGGTCTCAGTCCATCGATATAGATGCGAACAGGACAGACAAAAGAATGGGTTTCACTACTTTTGTTTTATAATAATTCTTACTTTTCGAATTGAACTAACTCCTACCTATGAAGCTCACCTTACGCATTCAATTGTCTTTGATGATGTTCCTCCAGTTTTGTGTTTGGGGAGCATGGTATGGTCAGCTCGGCAAGTATCTCACAAACCAATTACATGCAACAGGTGATCAGGTCGGGCTGGCGTATGCAGCCTTCTCTATTGCTATGGTGGTGGCACCGTTCTTCATCGGTATGTTGGCCGACCGGTATTTTTCAGGACAACGTGTATTGGGTGTACTAAATCTTATGGGTGCTGCTATTTTGTTTTGGATTATTCAGATCAAAGATGCTGATATCTTTTTCTGGGTGATGTTACTCTACTGCCTCACCTTCGCTCCTACTATTGCGCTCACAAGTTCCATCGCCTTCCGGCAAATGGAACATCCTGAAAAACAATTTCCATCTATCCGTGTGTTTGGAACATTGGCCTGGATATTTATTACAAATATTGTCGGCTACTATGGCATTGGCGATCGTGTAGATATTTTTTACCTGTCACTCTTTTCTGCATTGGCCATTGGGATATTTTCTTTCTTTCTCCCCGACTCTCCGCCATCTGCAAAAGGCCCAACATCCTTCGCGCAAATTATCGGAAAAGATGCTTTTGTACTTTTCAAAGATCGAAGCTTTTTGATCTTCTTTCTTTCTTCCATCGCCATATGTATTCCACTTTCATTTTATTACACATGGGCAAACTCATCCCTCACCGATACCTACATTGCTTCTTTTCCATCAGCAGATCCGGCTTCGTTTGGAATAGAAAACAAAATGTCGCTGGGCCAGGTGTCTGAAGTTTTGTTCATGCTTATCCTTCCCGTTATGTATGTTCGATTCGGTGTGAAGAAAATTCTTATTCTTGGATTGCTTGCATGGATTGTTCGTTTTATTTTCTTTGGTATTGGAGATGCTGCGGCCAATGAATGGATGTTGTATGCTGCCATCTTACTACATGGTATGTGCTACGACTTCTTCTTCGTAACCGGCCAAGTGTACACCGATGCAAAAGCAGGTGTAAAAATAAAATCACAAGCGCAGGGACTGATCTCATTGGCAACCTATGGCATTGGTATGTTTATCGGAAGTGTCATCGCCGGAAAAGTGAAAGACATGTACACCGTTGACACGGTTACCAATTGGCTTTCGGTCTGGTTAGTTCCTGCTGGTATAGCTGCAGTCGTATTGGTATTATTTATTATACTCTTCCGCGATAAGAAAACCGTCTTGCTTCCTAAATAGCAAATCTTCACATTATTTCGTACCTCGTCATTCCTGCCTACCGGCAGGCAGGCGTCCCTCGTACCTAACATGCAATACATAACCACAACTATAATGCACCGTATCATTCGTTCAACAATTATCATCATCAGTTTCATCATTTGTTTCGCTTGCGCGGATAAGCCAGATCCACGCTATACATCATGGGGAACATACAACGGTACAAAAGAAGGAATGAAATATTCTTCTCTCTTGCAGATTGATACAAGCAACGTCAATCAGTTAACAGTTGCGTGGACATATCACACGGGCGATGCAGACACCGCACACCATTCACAGATTCAATGCAACCCCATTATAGTAGATGGCTATCTCTATGGAGTCACACCCCAGATGAAACTCTTCTCCATTGATGCTGCAACCGGAAAAGAACGTTGGGTATTTGACCCCAACAAACCTACGCCGTATGACGATAACCGTTCCTCTTTTCATAATATGATAAACGCACGTGGCGTTGCCTACTGGACAGATGGAAAGGATGACAAGCGCATATTCTTCACAGCGGGCTCAAATACGTTTGCCATTGATGCAAACACAGGTGAACCGATTTTAACTTTCGGCACCAACGGTTCAATTGATTTGCATGAAGATCTTGATCGCGATGTAAAAGATTTATTTGTAGTGAGTACTTCACCTGGAGTGGTCTTTAAAAATTTGCTGATCATGGGTACACGTGTGGATGAAGCACCTCCCTCCGCTCCAGGTCACATCCGTGCTTACAATGTCATCACCGGCAAACGTGAATGGATTTTTCATACCATACCTCAACCCGGTGAGTTTGGGTATGAAACATGGGAAGACAAAGAAGCCTGGAAACACATTGGTGGTGGAAACACATGGAGCGGATTTTCGCTTGACGAGAAAAGAGGAATCCTCTTCGC
The DNA here is from genome assembly GCA_038218385.1 of Cytophagales bacterium. GTDB lineage: Bacteria > Bacteroidota > Bacteroidia > Cytophagales > Cyclobacteriaceae > JBBRKB01. The sequence goes on from JBBRKB010000014.1 coordinate 18,159, forward strand.
TCCCACAGGTTCTGCCGCGTATGATTTTTATGGAGGCAAACGAAAAGGTTCTAATCTTTTTGCCAATTGTTTGCTTGCACTAGATGCAAACACGGGAAAACGCATCTGGCATTTCCAATTTATACATCATGATGTATGGGACAAAGATCTACCTACACCGCCTGCGCTCATCACCGTGACACGTGATGGCAAGCAAGTAGATGGTGTTGCTCAAACAACCAAGAATGGAATGGTCTACGTCTTTGAACGTGAAACAGGAAAACCTTTGTTTGATATTGAGGAAGTACCAGCAGATACTGTTTCGGATTTGATTGGAGAAAAACTTTGGCCGACACAACCCATCCCTGTGAAGCCCGCTCCCTTTGTTCGGCAGTCGATTACTGAAAATGATATCAACCCACACCTGCCAGATAGTGTGCAAGCGAAGTTGAAAGAACAATTGAAAAGCTATCGCTTTGGCAATATGTTTCTTCCTCCAGGAACAATACCCTCCATCGTGCTACCCGGATATGATGGTGGTGGTGAGTGGGGCGGTTCATCGTTCGATCCTGAAACCGGAATACTCTATGTGAATGCCAACGAAATGGCGTGGATCATGAAGATGAATGAAAACAAAATGGAGACGCCAAAAAAAGAATCGTGGCTACAAGCGGGCGAAAGATTGTTCAAACAAAATTGCCAGGCCTGCCACGGTGCCGACAGAAAAGGAACTGGCAATAACCCTTCGTTGATCAACATGAAATCAAAATATAAAAAAGAAGAACTCTTAACGTTGCTCAACAGCGGACGAAGGATGATGCCAGCTTTTGGCCATTTGGGTGATGAGGAAAAGAATGCCATTGCTTCGTTCATCCTCGACATGCAACAAGAACAGAAAAATAATTTTAGCAGTACCAAAGGTATCGACACGGTTAACTTCATGCCTTACAAGATGTCAGGTTATACAAAATTCTTAAGCCCCGATGGCAAACCTGCTATCAGTCCGCCATGGGGAACATTGAATGCTATCAATTTGAATACAGGTGAGTTTGAATGGAAAGTACCACTTGGTGAGTACGAAGAATTAAAAGCGAAAGGCATACCGCCTACAGGTACAGAAAATTACGGTGGCCCCGTTGTAACCGCTGGCGGACTTGTCTTCATTGCCGCCTCTCGCGACAAAAAATTCCGCGCCTTCAATAAAGCCACCGGCAAGTTACTTTGGGAATACACATTACCTGCCTCTGGCTTTGCTTCCCCTACTGTTTATGAATTGAATGGAAAGCAGTATGTTGTGATAGCATGTGGCGGTGGAATATTGGGGACTAACTCTAGTGATG
>JBBRKB010000015.1:0-19041 GCA_038218385.1 Cytophagales bacterium
ATTCGTTAAAACGGTTAAGTAAGCTTTCCGATCTATGATTATTAGCAGGAAGGACAAAAGGGCTAGTGAGGAAATTAAAATTCGGGTGGATAAAGGGAAATCAAAACACCAATCCATTACAGCTATATTTAATGTAAATGGGAAATAAATTAGCACGCCAATTCGGGTGGTTTTCGGAATGGCAATCATGAGTCCCGTAATAAGTTCTACGGCTGCTGGACAAAACATGGCATACGGCTGGGAGTAACCAAAAAAATAAAATACCAGTAAAGCAGGCTCAATCTCATTAGCGCTCCCATTCAGCTCTAGTTTTATAAATTGATGTCCGGAAAATTTAGCATAAGCATACAATACCAGTACGCCACCAAGCACAATCCGAATAGTTGTCAATATGTATTTTTTCATATTCTCAATCTGTCATCATTTCTTTCGCGATCCCAAACTACGGGATCTAATTTCTATTTGGTTGTCATTCATCTATGTGACGGGTTTAGTTTGCAAGGACTTGGTTTACGCCTGAAACATTTCGTGTCGCTCTTTTTTACCTGTTTATTTGGTAGGTTAAAATATTGTTAATAAGTTTATAACCATTGTATAAGGTTAAGCAACTTGGTTATGAGTGAGTATTTATCATTGTCGGAAGTGTCAGAATTAATAGGTAAGAGCAAAGAAACGCTTAGGCGTTGGGATAGGGAAGGCAAATTGTCTGCCGTTCGTGAGCCTATTAGCAATTATCGGGTTTATAAAAAGTCAGAAGTTGAAACTTTATTTTCTGATTTTATTAGTAAAGATATCCAAGAAACATTTTCGAATTTTGTTGAGGCTAAAAATAAATATAAGGTTTTAGAATTGTTTGCTGGTGCAGGTGGCTTGGCTGTGGGTATGGAAAAGGCGGGTCTAAACTGTGTTGCACTCAATGAAATTGACAAATTTGCTTGTCAAACTTTACGTAAAAATCGCCCAAACTGGAAGGTATTGGAAGGCGATATCAAAGCGTTTGATTTTTCCGAATACCACAATAAAGTTGATGTCGTTACTGGCGGGTTTCCGTGTCAGGCATTTAGTTATGCAGGAAAAAAGTTAGGTCTTGCCGATGCTCGTGGAACGCTGTTTTATGAATTTGCAAGGGTTGTAAAAGAAGTCAATGCTCCCATTTGCATTGGCGAAAATGTTCGGGGTTTGTTAAGTCACGAAAATGGAAAAACATTGCAGGGAATGATTTCTATTCTAGATGAAATTGGCTACAATGTAGTTCCTGTGCAGGTTTTAAAAGCTGTAACTTATAAAGTTCCGCAAAAAAGAGAACGATTGATTTTAGTCGGAATTAGAAAAGATATTGACTTGCCATATGAATATCCAAAACCTTACAAGAAAATTTACAATTTAAAAGATGCTTTGAAAAAAGGTGAATTATACAATTGCAACGTTCCAAAATCCGATGGTGCGAAATATCCCAAAAGCAAAATTGATGTTTTAGATTTAGTTCCACCAAAAGGTTATTGGCGTGATTTGCCTTTGAAAATTCAAAAATCTTTTATGGGCGGCAGTTTTTATTTAGGTGGTGGAAAAACAGGTATGGCTCGTAGAATTGGTTGGGACGAACCTTGTCTTACGCTGACTTGCAGTCCTGCTCAAAAGCAAACCGAGCGTTGTCATCCTGACGAAACCCGTCCATTTACCGTTCGGGAATATGCACGTATTCAAACCTTTCCCGATGATTGGAAGTTTGAAGGCTCAATTGCTCAACAGTACAAACAAATAGGAAATGCTGTACCTGTAAATTTGGGAAAGGAAGTGGGGTATTCTATTGTGAAGTTTTTGAACAATTATTACGATTTTTTGAATTCAAAAAATTGAGAACTTTCTATTTCTCTCGCTAATTCTACAACACCCCTATTAATTAAGTCTTGCGTATCTATATTATCAATTAGGATTCGAAGATTTTCAACCAATCCATCATAGAATTTTGGGAAACCAGTAACTCTGTGCCTAAAATCTTTACCAATTATAACGGGATGGGTTTTGTCAATAACTTTATAGTGCATACTTAACTCATCTTGTTCACCATAGAGAACTCCAACAATAAAATCTGTATTGTTTATATTCTTAAATGCTTTATTTGTTCTTGCGAGATTAATGGTATCTGTGAATTTCTTGACTAAAGGTTTTACATCTTCAGAATTAATTGTGTTTGGTCCAGATTTTAATTGACACCATTTACTACGATTATCAATTTTATCCACAAACTCTATGTCCATTCCTTTTATTAAAGAGCCTTCTGCAATTTTTAAGTCCACGAACATACTTTGTATCCTTGTTCCAAACGAAGTATTTATTGACGTTCCTAAAACTCTCGGATAGTATAATGCTTTTGCAACTCCAATAGCTGTGTAGTCATTTTCTAAAACTTTAGATAAATATTTTACTACAATTGGATTGATATTGTAACTCTTAAGTTTTGAATGGGTGTTAATTGATGCCGTGATGTGGTTTTCAAAAATATATATCTTGAAATATTCTACGATTTCTTGAATTGTTTCTTCTTGAGTTTTTGTTTTCATTCACTTTTGTGCGGTGATATCATTTTGTGAATATAGTACTTAATTTTTGGCTACGCGGGTCAGTTATAGTGACTGGTGGCTAACCGCGCCATTATTGCGTTTATCTCGCCTTTACCAAATCACCGCTTGATTCCTTCAGTGTTTCATTTTTTTTTACGGTTCTGGACTTGCCATTACTTTATATTATATTGAGCGCCCGTTATGCACTCACCTGTGCGATGCGGTAAAAAGAAACATAATACAAACATCACCATGCAAAAATTTTTATCATTGCTGTTCCTGATTGCGACAATTTCTGCTTGTCAAAAGACTACCCACTATACGGATGAAATTTATACTAAACCAACGATTGACCCTAATCCAGTCCTGAAAAGTTTAACACCGGAAGAATCACTTGCCACGATGCATTTGCCGAAAGGTTTCAAAATGGAATTGGTAGCCAGTGAACCGATGATCGCTGAGCCCGTGTCTATTCAATGGGATGGCAACGGAAAGATGTATGTAGCACAGATGAACACATACATGCAAGACATTGACGCAGGAAATGAAAACATGCCGTGGAGTAAAATATCGTTGTTGGAAGATACCGATGGCGATGGCGTGATGGACAAGAGTTCTATTTTTCTGGATAGCATTGTACTTCCCCGCATTTTATTGCCGCTTGATGATCGTGTCATTGTTGGCGTCACCTACGACCGAAGCCTTTACAGCTATCGCGATACCAATGGTGATGGCGTTGCCGATGAAAAAATTCTCTTGCTTGAAGATACCGTTCGCGATAACCGAAATCTTGAACACCAGGATGCCAACATGATATGGAGCATTGACAATTGGTTGTATGTAACCAACAAAGCTTTTCGCTATCGCTTTCAAGACAACAAACTTATTCGTGATACATTACCAGAACCGTTTCCCGGACAGTGGGGCATGACAGAAGATGAAACAGGAAGAATATTTTTTTGTCGCGCTGGTGCTGAGATACCAGCACTTGGTTTTCAACAACATCCTGTCTACGGCCAATTGGAAATGGAAGGGCGATGGGATGAACACTTCACAGAACCTTGGCCCATTGTCGGCACACCTGACGTACAAGGTGGACTGAAAAGAATACGGGAAGAAGACAATACATTAAACAAATTTACGGGCGTTGCCGGGCAGTCTATTTACTTGGGCGACAAAATGCCTGGTGCCTATGGAGACCTATTCATTCCAGAACCGGTAGGCCGTCTGATACGCCGCGCCAAAGTCATTCATAAAGACGGACAGATTATTTTAGAAAATCCATATAACCAAACGGAATTCCTCGCGTCAACCGATCCATTGTTCCGGCCCGTGTTTTCTGCCACAGGCCCTGACGGATGTCTCTATGTATCGGATATGTACCGCGGCATCATTCAGGAAGGCAACTGGGTGGGTGAAGGAAGTTACTTACGTGAGGTAGTGAAGGAAAAAGGGTATGATAAGCATTTTCAACGTGGAAGAATTTATAGAATCTATCATGAAGAAATGACGCCCGGTAAAAATCCGAAGTTGTTGGGCAAGTCCGCTGATGAACTTCTCCCCTACCTCTCCCACCCGAATGGCTGGTGGCGCCTGACGGCACAGAAACTTATTATTCTAAAAAGTGATCTTTCCGTTGTTGATGATTTAAAAGAAACCATTCGCGATAATGAAGGATATTTCAGGAAATTATTCAATAGTGAAATGGATTTTGGCATCGAGCGAGTACACGCACTTTGGACATTGGAAGGGTTACATGCTGCTGACAAAGAAATTTTGAAGACTGCCTTTCATGATAAAGATGCCAGAGTAAGAGCCGCGGCTATTCGCATCAGTGAACAATATTTAAAGAAAGGAGACACTGAAATGCTGGAGGCGCTCAAACAACTTGCTTCCGATGAAAATCCGGAAGTACTCCAACAACTTATCTTGTCTTTTAGGTTTAACAATGAGGCTACCAAAGAATTGGTGACCACCCTCAGAGACAAATTTAAAGACAACAAGCTCATCGGCATTACGGCAGCTGAAAATCTGAATCCAGCTTTTTCAGAAATACAAATGCTACGCGAGAAATATAAACTTCTCGGAGGCGATGCTCCCTTACAAATAATAGCCGGTTACAAAATATTTCAGGACCACTGCTCCACATGTCATGGCTCTCAGGGAAAAGGTATTGATCAACTTGCTCCGCCTTTGGTTGGCTCACCTCGCGTAACAGGTGACGTTCGTACTACCATTAAAATTCTACTTCATGGCTTGCACGGCCCTGTTGATGGAAAGACGTATAACGGACCGATGGCTTCCGTTGCCCAATACAATGATCCGGAAATTTCCAACATTGTGAGTTACATCAGGGCTCACCTGAATAATTCGAGCACGGTGTGGAGAGGTGTTGTCAGGAATGTGCGCGATGAATACACTGATCGAAAAAATTACTGGACGTTGAAAGAATTGGATGCAAGTGCTAAAGCAGAATCGCAGGCTAAACGCTAAGATGCAGAACGTATCATGAAGAAATTACATATCGCATTGCTGGCCGTTGTTTTCATAAGCACGGCATCATTTGGCCAAACAAAAACGCCACAGGTATTTTCCCCAGCAAAGTCGCCAGAGGAAGTTGGTATTTCATCCGATCGATTAAAAAATCTGGATGCGCTTATGCAGTCCTTCATAGCAGATGGAATTGCACCTAATGCAGTGACCTTTGTAGCACGGCATGGAAAAATTGTAGCCTTCAAAGCATACGGCTATCGCAACATGGAAAATAAAACACCTTTACAAAAGGATGACATCTATCGCATTGCTTCACAAACAAAACTGATTGCCACTGTTGGTCTACTCACGCTTTTTGAAAAAGGAAAATTTCTATTGGACGATCCCATTTCTAAGTACATACCTGAGTTTAAAAATCCGCGCCTATTCGAAAGTTATGATGAAAAGACAGGAACGTATGAGACGCGTCCTGCTAAAAGTGAAATCACCATCCGTCAATTGTTAACACATACTGCCGGAATACCCTATGGACATCCTCTTGATAAACTTCCTGAATTCAATATTCCTACATTAAATTCTACAAAAGCTGACGTCTTGGGTGATGTTGTGAAAAAAATTGCTGCCCGTCCGCTTATCTGTGACCCGGGAGAAAAGTTTGTCTATGGTCTTAACACGGATGTGATTGGTTATTTAATTGAGGTGTTAAGCGGAAAAGGCCTTGATGTGTTCCTCACCGAGAATGTATTGCGCCCACTGGGTATGAAGGATACCTATTTTTATCTTCCTTCTGAAAAAGAAAATCGATTGGTTGAGTTATACGCGAAAGGATCAGTTGATGCACCGCTGTCTGTAAGTACAAATAATGATAATCGCCTCTTCTCTATCACAGGAGCGAAAACATATTTCTCTGCTGGCGCTGGTATGGTGAGCACCATTGAAAACTATGCTAAGTTTTGTCAGATGCTTCTGAACAAAGGCACCTTCAATAACACCACCATCCTAGGGAGAAAGACAGTGGAGATGATGGCACGAAATCAAATTGGTGATCTCGAAGTGTGGGATCGCCAGGATAAGTTTGGTCTTGGCTTGCAGATCATTACGGAGCAATCACATTATGGAGACAACGCTTCAATCGGCTCACTCACCTGGGGCGGAGCCTATTGTTCAGAATACATGATCGATCCAAAAGAAGACATGATCTTACTCGTCTTCACTAATGTACATCCGTATGCACATTATGGCGACTTTGTCAGGAAGTTTAGGATTGCCGTATATCAGGCATTGAATTAAAATTATAGACTTCCTTTCACAGTCTATATTATTATAGAAATGGAGTTCAAAATTTAAATACCTGTACTATTTCTTTCCCTTCAACTTAGAGATCATCCATGCATCGGTTTTCTCATGCTGTTCAGGATACGTCCAATGGCCTGTCTCTGGAACCACATATAAATCTTTTGGTGCGGTGATAACATTATACACAGAGAATAACGATGTGGGTGCGCATGTTTCATCGTTATAACCCCACGAATACTTTCCTGGAATTTTGAGCAATCGTGCGAAGTTCACAACATCATAATACCCAACCGTTTCAATCTTATCTTTCTTGTTGTTTGGATTATTTTTTCCAATAAAGAGATGTGGCCAACCCCCTGCTCTATTATGTAAATAGCCTGTCATATCACTCAGTGCAGGGTAATAGGAAACTAAATATTTAATACGATTATCCAATGCTGATGTAATAATAGAAAGCGCACCGCCCTGGCTTCCTCCCGAAATACCAAGGTTTGTTCCATCATACTGCGGAAGGCTTGTTAAAAAATCAACAGCACGAACACAGCCCAGGTAAACCCGTTTGTAATAATAGGCATCGCGATCATCCAGATTGAATGCAGGGTAACCGTTAAGAGCACCACTGGATAAATCCTGATAAACGCCCGGATCTAAAATTACAGGAATACCATGAATACCAATCTGTAAAGTTAGAACACCTTCCTTTGCCTTATTGACATCGCCATAATACGGCCTTATACCTGCACCCGGCACTTGAAGCAGTGCAGGAAATTTTCCCTCACCAACAGGCACACATAAGATTCCATAGATACGGGAATTTTTAATGTTTTGAAAACTGACATGATATACATTAACCGTTTCCGTACAACGATCAGGCAACAACGTCATTTTGGTATCTAGTGGAACAGATGCTAAAGCTGATTTTGCTTTTTCCCAGAAAGAAGTAAAGTCAGCAGGATTTTCAACTGTTGGTTTTATTAATGCGGGCTCATACGCAGCGGTTCCTATTCCTTTGTATTCTTTTCCATTGACAACTGCGTAAACTTCACAACGAAGAAAGCCCGCCACTTTTAATGTGCCACCTTCTATAGTTGCCAGGCCTTTCTGTAGTTTCAAATTCCCTTTTGATGTAGGTTCCATCTTTTCCGGCATTACACTAAATCGTACCTCATCCGTCTCGACAGGAGTACCTGATTGGGTAATGCTCAAAAAGAATTTTGCTTTCTCTCCCAGTTTATAGTTACAATCCTCATGATCAGGCACAACGGAGACAACAATAAATTGCCTTTGGGGCTGTGCGTGAACCAACGTACTTGTTAAAAGTATTTGGATTAAAAGTGGTAGTAAGATTAATACGTTCCTTTTCATCTGGTACTCTATTTTAGTTTTAAAGTTATAAGGAATTTGATTCCCTAAAATCATTATTCTGTTTACGAAGGTAACAACTAGAAATTACATTTCTTCTTATCGATTTTAATTTGATGCGGTTTCTCATTAGTGATTGCTTTTGACACAGTTAAAACAAGAGTACTACCATCTACCAAAGAATTTTGAAAGATTTCTTCACAATGATTTCATAGAGAAATGGTTACTTCGAATCCCTTCTACTATTCCGGAAAAAGTATTTAACCATTCAAGCCGGTGAGAGTTGCGCTGAGTTTCATTACCCATTTGTCATCTGGTAGTCTTCCCTGTTAAATTCACAATGGAATTATTATCTTTTTTCAAATTTCTTCAGTTAGATTGACGTCATGTTTGCACAACTTCATACGCCTTATGAATTGCCAGCCCGGCAACTTGACACCTACCTGGATAAGGGATGGTTCAGGATGGGACAAACTATTTTCACTACAAACTTTCTCAATTTCAAAAACACCTTCTACTCTGCTATATGGCTTCGTATATCGTTGCCTGAATTTGAAAATGAAAAGGCACACCAAAAGCTGCATAAACTCAATCGGTTCTTTAGAACAGAAATAAAAAAAGCAGCACTCAACGAAGAGAAGGAAGAATTATTTACGCGTTACCGGGAGACCGTCTCGTTTAAAGCTGCCCCTTGCCTTCAACATCTATTGTTTGGCAAAGATGCATTGTTCAATCTCTACGATACGTACGAAGTGAGTATCTATGACGGAAGCAAGCTCATTGCTTGTGGATATTTTGACCTGGGAAAAACAAGCGCCGCCGGAATCGCCAGCTTCTATGATCCTGATTACAAAAAATATAGTCTGGGCAAATATCTTATTTACCTGAAAATAAATTACTGCCAACAACTTGGATTACAATTTTTCTATCCCGGTTATTTTGTTCCGGGTTATTCCTTCTTTGATTACAAACTTGCCATTGGAAAGAAAGCCCTCTATTTTTTGAATACATGTTCGTTATGCTGGGAGCACATCGAAAGTTTTACAACCGAAAATATTCCGTTGCAAAAAATGCATGACAAACTTCAACTTCTTCTCCCCTTGCTTATGGGAAAAGAAATCCATGCTTCCATTCTGTATTATGATTTCTTTGATGCCAGGCTATTGCCTGAGCTGTGTGACATGCAACTTCTTGACTATCCTATATTTTTACATTGCTTCGATGAAAAAGAAAGTACCATAACCCCCCTTGTTGTCTACAATGTGCGGAGTGAAGCGTATGAAATTCTACTATGTGAAGGCATCTGGAAACCAGACTTTGCAGAAGGCAACGCTAACACCTATTCCGCATATCTTTTAAAGATGAGCAACATTATCTGCACGCAACCCAATCCAGAAACAATCGTCAACGTTTTGAGCACCCATTACAATACCTTGACGGGAATGTTGAAATAAAAAGACCGTATCGGATAAATGAAAACCGATACGGTCTTTTTAAAATGTGATGTATTTTGGAATTGAATAGGATCGATAATTTTATCTACGAAACTCCGGGTTGATTTGAAATAGCATCCACAATGTTGGTGGAAGTGGCCTCATGCAATGCATCGCCATTGACTACTTTTGTTGAGACTGGATTTCGATACATCTCGGTTGAAGCAGACACACCGGTAACCTCAATCTCGTGCATCTCCGTGGGTGTGATGTCCTAAATTTATAAACAAAAGTAAAATCTCTTTGCTACAAAAGCCCACTTCTGTATAAAATTCTTATTACCATTCCACGGATGGAATAAATGTCAAAGACCCGGTCAATTGACCAGGCCGTTAGTGTTTGTATTTACCGATACGTTATTTAAAATCTTCCAAACTTCAATGTGAGGTTTACAGATACACCTTGGAGTTTATTATCCGTAAGATCAAGAGATTCACTATTGTTCACAAAACGGTACGATACCCCCGGACTAAAGCGCAGCCACTTCAAAAGATTTACCTCTACCTGCACACCTGGCTCTACTACCAAAAACCAGTTGGTGTCGGTATTGTGATAATCATTGTAATCGTTGTCATCCCAATTAGAACGTACGTATTGTGTTGTAAATCCTGCCCCTGTCAATACATTGAAAACGACATGAAGTGATTTATTGGACGCGATCACATACTCTGTCATGAGGCCAAGTTGTCCATATTCATAGCTTGTCCTTTTGCCCGGAAAGATATTGAACTCATCCTTTACCGGCAGGTAACTGGTAGTAGCGGCAGCACCAACACCCAACATTACTTTTTTGTTGATAAACCAACCACCGTATAGCCCCACCATGTTGGCAAACTCGCCATTGATGGATGTGAACTTGTTGGTGATAGCACCATATCCACCACTGGACGTTTTAGTTCCTTTGAAGATGGTCTCAACTTCTGAGTTTTGTGCTTGCAATCCCAATGAGCCAAGCAGGCCAATCGCGATTATGAATAGTTGTTTTGTTTTCATAATGGTCTGTAGAATGTTTTTGTTTTATTCCCAGACAATCAGAGCCGGCCACACCCCTATTCAAATCATAAATATTTTTTTTTAAAGTGATAGCGTTCGCTTTTCAGCATGGCTCTGCATGGCGCGTTCGATCACGCGAATGACAGCCAGTCCATCTTCGGCAGTCACTGCCAGTGGGGCACCTTCTCGCAAATGCTGAAAAATAGAATCATAGTACCCCAGATAATTTCCCGGAACCGTTTCAACAGAACCCACCACGTGTATTCCATTGATGGTGGAATTAATTTTTCCCCACTCTTCTTTCGGCTCCGTTCCCCACAATGGGGCGCCCGGAATTTGCCCCTCTTTTAAGGCTTGCTCCTGTGGATCAATTCCTTGTTTTACATACGTGCCCTGCTCACCCATTAACTGGTAGCGTGGCCCCGGTTCACGCACCAGGTAGCTCGACTTCAATATCACTTGAAACCCGTTGTAAAATAATGTGATGTCATAGTAATCTTCCGCTTTTCCATTGGTTCGTTGCACCGCTACCGTTGCAAACAATTCTGTTGGCATACCGAATAAAGCCAATGCCTGATCGATCATGTGTGAGCCTAGATTAAATAAAATACCAGAGCCTGCCCCTGTGTGCTCCTTCCATGTGCTCGCATCTACCTGTGGACGGTAGCGGTCATAGTGTGATTCAAATTCAACCAGCCGGCCAACACTTTGGGACTCCAAAATATTTTTGACCGTAAGAAAGTCACCATCCCAGCGTCTGTTCTGAAACACAGAAAGCATACACCCATTTTTCTTTGCTATCGCAATCAGTTTCTCGCCCTCCGTGACTGTGGTGGTAAACGGCTTCTCAACAACAACATGTTTGCCCGCTTCAAGTACCTGAGTTGTCAGTTCAAGATGGGTATCGTGTGGCGTGTTGACGATGACCAGTTCAAGGTTGCTGTCGGTAAGGATTTCATCGAGCGTTCTGACAACTTTTGCCTGTGGATATCGGCCCTGTGCCTTGTTCTTGCTACGTTCCAGAATACAAGACAAGTCAAAACCCGGATGTGCCTGAAGCAATGGAGCATGGAAAACTTCCCCTGACATTCCATAAGATAGTATCGCGGTTCGTATAGGTTGATGCATGGTGTTACGTTAATTTCAGTTTGCAATAAAGGGAAAAATATGTGTAGGATCACCCACAATTTTGCATCGATTCATCACACGATTTTATGATCGGCAAAAAAAAATGACCTGATATGCATAGTTAGTGAAAGATAATCTTTAACTTTTGGAAGAATAAAAAAAAACAATTAATGCTATGGCAAAAAAAGTAAAGAAAAAAGCTGCACCAAAAAAGAAATCAGCGCCTAAAAAGGCCGCTAAAAAAGGTGCTAAGAAAGTCGCAAAGAAGGCCGCTAAGAAAGCGAAGCCAGCAAAGAAAGCCGCTAGGAAAAAAGTAGCAAAAAAAGCTACGAAGAAGGCTTCAAAGAAAACTGCTAAGAAAGCAGGTAAGAAAGTAGCGAAGAAGGCGGGTAAAAAATCTGGTAAAAAGGTAGCAAAAAAAGCCAGCAAGCCCGCGAAGAAAGCCGTACCTAGAAAGATCAGAAAGAAAAGAGCTTCATCTAGGCCAACATCTATTGCAACCACTCAGACGCCAGCACCAGCTATCGGTTCTTTATTTGGCGATCCAACCGATGCAGGATCGGGATCAGCCATGTAAAGAATGGCAAACAAAAAAAGAGGCGCATGAATTTTATGCGCCTCTTTTTTTTGAATCCGATCAATATGCTGTTATTCAAACAATACTCCTGGATACTTCGCCGGATTCTTCAACACTTTAGAAATACCTTTGCTTACTGAATATTTCGCATCATCGTTGATGTGAACGGGCAATTTTATTTTCATTTCAAATCGTTTTTTTAATCCACGCAGATGAGCGCTCCCTCCCGTTAAATGTATTCCACTCTCATAAATATCGGCTGCTAATTCTGGTGGACATGTTTCAAGCGTTTTTATGATACCCTGCTCAATGGCACTCACCGATCGATCCAATACTTCCGCTACCTCTTGGTAATTTATCATCCGTGTGATGGGTATACCGTGTATCATGTCTTTGCCCTTTACAAGCTTTGGCTTGGGTGCATCTTCTATACCGTCTACCAACACAGCTCCTGCCTCAATTTTAATGGCCTCAGCTGTTTTCATGCCGATGGCCATATTATATGTTCTTCTGAAGTGATCTTGTATAGCAATATCAAAAGAATCGCCAGCCACTTTTAAGGATTGAAACGCTGCAATACCAGACAGAGAGACAACAACAATCTCTGTAATGCCTCCACCGATATCGATTATGAGTTTACCTTCTGGTGCGGCAATATTCAAATCGAGCCCGAGCGCTGCAGCTAATGGTTCGTAAATCAGGTTTTTCTTACGTGCTGTAAATTGACCCATAGCGTCACGTAACGCCCTTCGCTCTACTTCTGTGGTATGATATGGAACGCCTGTAATGATATGATTGAATCCTTTAAACCATCCCACATTATAAACCTGGTTCACCATCTCATGAATCATTTTTGTGGCTGACTCATAGTCCGCTATCACACCACACTTCATAGGTTTCACCGACTTGAGGTCATCATGCGTTTTCTCCATCATATCATATGCACGGTTCCCCACCGCTTTCACAGAATTGTTATTCGTGTTGAACACAATGCAAGTAGGCTGAGAAAATAATACACGATCCGGATCATTCAAGGTGGTGTTGCTATTTCCAAGATCGAGTGCCAGGCTATGGCTTTTTGCGAAGTTCCAGTTCATTATGGGCGGGGATTAAATTTCTAATCAAATATCGAAAGTAAAAAGTAAGCACTAGACGAAAATTCTTCCTTAATAGTACACCTGTCATTCTTTTGTCTTGAACGTATCGTGACCTTGATAAGGCAACGAAACAGTAAAAATGGATCCCTCATGTAGCGTGGACTTGAAATCGATGTGGCCATTCAATTTCTCGACAGCTTTTTTTACGGAATATAACCCAAGACCATTTCCCTTTGATGAGTTGCTTGCCCGAAGATACATATCAAATATTAAATGTGTGTATTCTTTTGGAATGCCCTCACCATTGTCTTCTACCTCTATAATCACAAAACCATTTTTTTCAAACGATCGAATTTTTATCCAGGCATTTTCGGGTCTGCAAAAATTAACAGCGTTCTCCAGCAAATTTTCCAATATGATTTTTAATAGGATGGGATACGAATAAAATGGAATATTCTCGGGAAGATTAATGGTGTAATGAACTTCAATCTTCCGTTTTACAATTTCGGGAAGCAGGGTATTCATTACATTTGTTGCCATTTCTTTGATGGAAACGTCCTTCAACACCAACTGCTGCGCCCCAACATCACTTATCGATTGCAACTTTACCAGCATCTTGTCCAGGTTCTTGGCTGTCTCGCTCACCTTTTCGAAGAGTTCGAGAGCGGATGGGTCTTTGACCGTAATTTTCGCTACCTCTGCAAGCCCAAGGAAGGTTGTGATGGGGCGCCTGAAATCATGGGAACTTCTGTAGAAGAAAGTATCTAACTCAACCAAGGCTTGCTTTACCTGCAGTGTTCTCTCATCTACTGTTTTTTCCAGGTCGTGGTTGATTTGGGTGATCATCTCGTTTGCCGCAAACAATTCTTCCGATTGCATTCTTAGATCATCTTTAGAATTGGAGAGGTCTTCGTTTAAATTCATCAATGCAGCATTTGCCTCTGTTATCTCCTCCGATTGAGCCTGTATCTCTTCGTTTTTCTCGCTGATGGATTTGTTAAGGTTTGAAAGTTCTATGTTCGCCCTGTGTTTGTCGCGATAATAAACAGTGAGTATATAAAGAACTATCAAAAGCAAAATGATCCCCACCACCGAAAAGATAAGAATGTTGCGTTGCATGTTTAGCGAAGTCTCCTGAAGTAAAATCTTGCCGGCCTTTTGCTCATTCTCATGGCTCAGGGTATTCACTTCCCTTTCCTTTTTCTCAAGTCGGTAAAGGGCTCCAAATTGTGCCAGGCGGGTTTTGTTCTCCGTGGTAAAAATCGAATCATTAAGTGCTATGTAGTCAGTGAGAAATTTTGTGGCGGTTTTATAATCCCCATTATCTTGATACCACTGTGCCTGCAGTTTATAATTGTCACACAATTGAATAGGAAGCTTGAGTTGAGTGGCCATCTCCATGGCCTGCGCAAGGTATTCCTTCGCTTGAGGAAGATTGTGAAGGGAAAGTAAAATGCCACCAGTGGAGTTGTTCACCATCACACAGATGCGCGGGTCCATGGATTCACTACTTGCCAACACTTCTTTGTGAATAGCCAATGCTTTCGCATAATCCCCCATCAGGCGATAGGTTAAGCCTATATTATATTGTGCGGATAGTGCATCAGCTTTCAGCCCCATTGCGCTGCGGATATCAAATGCCTTCCTGAAATTGTCCATTGCATCAGCATATTCTTTTTTTCGCAAATAGATAAAGCCCTTGAGGTTATAACTCATTGAACTTCCCGCCTCATCATGAATGGCCTGCATTTCGGTTAACCCCTGAATGGCAAAGTCCATAGCCAGTTCATAGTTGCCCTGGTTCATGTACAACCAGCCCATGCTGGTTTTTATTTGTGCTTCGTCTTGCCGGTTTCCAGTCTGGACACTCAGTGCCAGGGCCTGGTTCAAATGCTCCAATCCTTTCACATAATCACCTGTCACCCTAAAAATTACTCCGATTTGTTTTAAGATAATCGGAGCATACAAATTGTAGTTGTCTGTATGGATCAAATCGAGTGCATGATCATAGAATTGAAATGCCTCCTTGTAATGACCCTGAGCATATGACTTCTCGCCAACACTTATGTAGTAAGTAAGCTTCAATAATTTATCGTTCTTGTTAATAGCCACAGTGAAGGCCCTATCGAAGTAGTATGAGGCGCTGTCAAATTTATAAAGTCGGGTTTCAATTACCCCTAACGTTAACCAGCATTCAGCCATTGCCACACTATCCTTCATGCTTTCCCTCAAGATCAACGATTCTTTAAAATATCTTTTGGCCAGATCAAAATGAGAGAGGTCTAATGCTATATTACCCAAGGTGTAGTGTAGGGATGACCTGATTATGTCTGAAGATTTTCTGTCATTGACAATTTTTTGAACTTTTGCGAGATAGGTTTGTGCAGAATCAAATGAAGAATGAAACCTCGCTACCTGCGCCATTTTCAGCAATGGGTATGCCGGATAATCATCAAAAAAGTTTTCACCGGCTTCCATCACCGAAGTATTAAAAAACTGCTGCGCCCTTTTATAATCCCCTACATCAAAATAATATTGACCGATATCATATAATGACTGGACGATGCCTTTTTGATAAGGGATGCTGACTGAAAGGTCATGCGCTTCCCTCGCATAGGATAAAGCTTTCCGATGGTCGTAGGCCTGCACTTCATTTGACAGCTGATGCAACAAATCAACGTGTTCCGGTGTACCTGTTTGGATGTTCTTTAATTTCTCGCCCAACTCATCATGCAGAAGCGTTTGAGCATGGCCGAAGAAACTAAAAAAATAGCAAAACAATAAAAAGCCAAAAGAGGGCGACACTTTACGCATAGGGTCTTTTAAAGTTGAAACCTAGGCTTTCGCTTCTGGTTGAAGCATAATTTACCGATTTTTTTAAAAGTCACCAGCAGTGTGTAAAGGTTGTCTTCTTTTTTATTACAGGAACAAGAAGATAATTGCCTCGAATAGTATAATTTGCCGATCGTTGAAAAACTTCTCGGTTCTAAAATTAGAAAAAACAACTTAATTCTTCTTGGATATGAATAACCGTAAACTAGTTCCATTCATTGTGATTGGTGTAATATCACTTTTCATACTCTTTGGGCTTTCCTCCAGTATTTTTTATACCATCAGTGCTACAGAAAGAGCCGTGATTTTTTATAAATTCAGTGGTGGGCTAGACAAGGACAATGTCATTCAACCGGGCTTTCACACCAAAGCACCCTGGAATGAACTCTATGTGTATACCGTAAATGAAACTTCCTCAGACGAGAATATGGATGTGCTGGACAAAAATGGTTTGTCGATACATGTGGATATATCTGTTCGATATCATCCAAATCCCGCCAGAATCGGTTACATCCATGAACAGTTCACAAGTAGCTTCGAAACTGTGCTGGTAATTCCAGAAGTAAGATCTACTGTCCGGCAGGTGATGGGTCGCTTTACTGCTGAAGAAATCTATTCTACCAAGCGTGCGGAAGTGGAAACCGCTATACAAGACGAAACCGAAAAAATATTATCAGCGAATAACGTTACTGCTACTGCGGTGTTGATACGCTCCATTGTATTACCGGAGCAAATCAAGAACGCCATCGAAAACAAATTACAGCAAGAGCAAGAAGCATTGGCGTATCAGTTTCGATTGGATAAAGAGAAGAGCGAGGCAGAACGAAAGCGCATAGCAGCAGAAGGTGAGTCACGTGCCAATTTGATCATCAACAGTTCCCTCACCAGCGCTTTGTTGAAGATGCGTGGGATTGAGGCAACCCTGGAGCTGGCCAAGTCACCCAACTCGAAAGTGATCGTTGTGGGCTCGGGAGGTGATGGACTACCGCTTATCCTGGGGAATAACTAGCGATTTGTACAGGGAAATTTCCTGCTATATTTTTACCCTGTATTTTTTTATAAAACATGGGCGGCTTATCTTTAAAGCCCTTAAATAAGTATTTAAACATGTCGAAAACAGCGGAATTGATTATTGATGGCAAGTCTTACAAACTGCCCATCATCGAAGGTACAGAGAACGAACAGGCCATTGATATTAGCAAACTTCGTGATGAGACTGGGCTGATAACTTTAGATTTGGGATACAAAAACACAGGTGCCACTAAAAGCGCCATAACCTTTCTAGATGGTGACTTGGGAATCCTTCGCTACCGCGGTTATTCAATTGAAGACCTTGCTGAAAAATCTACATTTATAGAAGTTGCTTACCTGCTCATCTTTGGCAACCTTCCTACAAAAGCACAACTCGATGAATTTTCTTCTGACATAGCCAAAAACGCGCTTGTTCATGAAGACATTAAAAAAATGCTTGATGGCTTTCCATCTTCTGCACATCCCATGGGCGTACTGGCTTCATTGTTTTGTTCACAAACGGCCTTCTTTCCAGAGTCATTGGATCCTAATCGTTCTAATGAAGGGGTTTATAGAAGCATTGTTCGCAGCATGGGCAAGATGCCAACATTCGCGGCATGGTCCTATACAAATGCATTAGGTCATCCGGTGAACTATCCCGATAGCTCTTTGGATTATTGCTCACGCTTTCTCAAGATGATGTTCGCACTGCCGGGCGAAACTTATGAAGTTGATCCAGTGGTGGCCAAAGCACTTGATAAACTCCTCATCCTACATGCTGATCACGAACAAAATTGTTCGACCTCTACCGTGCGTATTGTAGGATCATCTCAGGCCAGTATTTATGCTTCGTTGTCATCTGGAATAAATGCCCTGTGGGGACCTCTACATGGTGGTGCAAACCAGGAAGTGATTGTGATGTTGGAGTCTATCAAAAACGATGGAGGCAACATTGACAAATGGATCAATAAAGCAAAAGATAAAAACGACTCCTTCCGCCTAATGGGCTTTGGTCATCGTGTGTATAAAAACTTTGACCCTCGCGCGAAAATTATCAAGAAGGCAGCAGACGATGTACTTGATAAATTAGGGGTTAACGATCCTGTACTCGAAATCGCCAAGAAGCTCGAAGAAATTGCATTGCGCGATCCTTACTTTGTTGAACGGAAACTTTACCCTAACGTGGATTTCTATAGCGGTATAATCTATCGCGCTTTAGGCTTACCAGTAGACATGTTTACTGTCATGTTCGCCATGGGCCGTCTACCGGGCTGGATTTCACAATGGAAAGAGATGCGCGAAAACAAAGAACCTATCGGCAGGCCACGTCAGGTATATGTTGGTGAAAAACTAAGACCCTACGTAGAGATTAGTGCACGAAAATAAATTAAAAATAACAGAAATAGGATGGTGTTCGTAAGGGCACCATTTTGTTTTATACACATATGGAAATAGACCATCAATTTCAACAGGCTGTAACACGGTCAAAAGAATTAACCAAGCGACCCAGCAACGAAGAACTGCTCACGCTATATTCATTATTCAAACAAGCCACTGAAGGTGATGTGACGGGTGATCGTCCAGCGGGGTTTGACTTCAAGGCCATAGCCAAATTTGATGCATGGGAGGAGAAGAAAGGAATGCCGAAAGAGCAGGCTATGAAAGACTATATAAGCTTTGTGCAACAACTACAGCAACAGCCATAGAGTTGAACTGGTTTTATCACCCAGGCATTACGGAAGGAGATTGTCATTTATTTGGTGATGAATTCCGACATGGCATCAAAGTGCTACGCAAAACCGTTGGCGATGAGTTAAACCTCATAGATGGCAAAGGAACTTACTATACAGGCGTCATCCGGGAAATTCAAAAGGACAATTGTCGTTTCGATATCTTAAAAACATGGAAGGAACCGGCAAAGGAGTATTCCATTCACATAGCCCTTGCCCCTACCAAAAATCAAGAACGATTGGAATGGTTTGTAGAGAAGAGTATTGAAATGGGCATTGATGCCATCTCGTTTATCAAATGTCAGCACGCTGAAAGAAGCAAAGTAAAACAAGAAAGAATCGATCGCATCGCCATCAGTGCCCTTAAGCAATCAGGTCGGGCGACCTTACCGATCATTTCACCGCTAATTGATTTCACCGCATTCATTGAAACTGATTCTTCTATTGATAAATTTATCGCCTACGTTG
>JBBRKB010000016.1:0-18914 GCA_038218385.1 Cytophagales bacterium
CATCAGTTTTTGGAGGTGTCTATGACAATGAATTTGAAAGGGAGACCAAACAGCTCTTTGATATGGTTACGCAAGGGGAAGTTGTTTGTTTGTATTCTGACATCGTTGAATTTGAACTCGAAACCGCACCGAAAAAGATTAAAGAACATTTCGGTCAAATCCCGAACGACTGTAAAGAGTTCTTGGAAATCAGTGAGATGGCCGAGCATCTTGCCCGACAATACCTTAAAGAGAAAGTTGTCGGCAAGACAAGTCTGGACGATTGCCGTCACATTGCTATTGCCACTATTCATAAAGCCGACTTTTTGGTAAGCTGGAATTTTAAGCATATCGTCAATGTATTCAGGATACAAGGCTACAATTCAGTAAACTTGAAAAACGGATATAAACAATTAGAAATTAGATCACCAAAAGACATTGTAACTCATGAATAAAATTAAAACGACATACAGGGAAGAGTTTAAAACTGTAGATTTTTTTAGAAAGGTTAAGGAGCGCATTGCCAAAGATACGTACGACATGACATTTCTGGAATTGAAGCAATACCTCAAACAACGAAAATTGCGGACGAAATAAAAAAAGCGACCACACAACATTTACTTTAAAACATTTGTGTGTTTGTAGGTTATCGAGGTGCTTGCTATTGAGTTTCGGCCAGCTATGAGGACAGTAAATCAGATTTTTAAACCCATACGTTTATAGTAACACGATTAAGGCTTAATACCTGCTGAATCAACCAAATAGAATTGAAGATTCTGTGCAGACGCATGGCCTGCACAGAATACCAAAATTAAAAGATAAATAATTCTCATTGTCCTAAGGTTTCTCCTAAAGTATATGTCCTTCCCTTGTTCTGTTTTTTCAGCCAGTCCATAAGCGGGGCGAAATAATCCAACAAAGGTTTAGCGCTCACTTCTGTTCCCAGATTTTCTTTTAGGTTTTCACGCCAGTCTACTGTAGCACCAACTTTTGTAAGTTTCTTTATAAAATCACCCGCCTCTTTGCTTCCCCAATAGTTTGTGGCATGTACATCTTCTTTTAAAATGTTGCGTGCGATATGATCATGGAATTGAAATAGCAAAACCTCTGCAATGGCATAATCATAATACTGTGCTGGATCATCGATGATGTGTGTCTTTGTGCAGCCATCACAAAACTCTTCACCGCGCTCTGATGGTGGCACTATCCCTTGATATTTTTTCACCAACTCCCACCACGTTTTGTTGAACTGATCTTCGGGAATATTTTCTGTATAAAGCTTGTGTTCAAACTGCGTCATCACCCCTGCGCCCCATTCTATTACAACAATGTGGTTAAGTGCATCGGCCAATAATTTTAATGTGTCGTTAGTCACTAAGTTATCGGGCATCAACTTCAAGGATTGCAACAATGGCTTTTGCAATGAAGCCAGTCCAATCTGGCTTCCAATGGCTTCGTGATAGGCACGGTTGGCGCCACCTCTTAAAATAATGGGCACGTCAGGATTGGTATAGGAGATGTAATAATAGATGTGACCAAGTTCGTGCAACGTTGTTTCCCACCATTCTGTGTTGGGCTCTACACTCATGAGTGAGCGCACATCTTTGTCAAGATCCATGTGCCATGCGGAAGCGTGATTGTTTTTCTTATACGTAGCATCCGGAGGCAAAGGGTATAGACTTGATTTTTCATAAAAAGATTTTGGTAGCGCGGGAAATCCCAACGACATATAAAATTCCTCACCTTTTTTTACCATCCACTCAGCCGATTTTTGTTTTAAGGTATCGTCAATATTTACGCCTTCAACATTCACAATCGCAGACCAATCTTGTCCCCATTGATTGGGTAGCCAATGGGCGGGAAGATAATCTGGTACGGGTTGCTTATACCGTTTTGCCAGTTCGTAGCGTGTCCATGTATGTAGTTCACGATAGAGTGGCCATATCTCTTTTATAAATCCATCCGTCATGGAAATCATTTCAGGTGTGCTCATGCCATACTCAGAAACCTGGTAGCTGAAGAAATCTGAAAAACCCAATCCCTTCACTGTTTCATTTCGCAGGTCGCGAAGTTTTTTTAATCCAGGCTTTAACGGTTTCCCTACTTCTTTACTGGCTGTCCACGCTTTTAATTTTTCAGGTAGTTTTTCAGAATGGGCAAGCACATTGTTGATGTCATTTTTGGTAACAGATTTTCCATCCATTTTAAAATCAAAACCAAACAGCACTTTAGTTTGTTCGCCCGATTCTACGATCAATTCTTTTACCGTTTCTCCGGCAGTTGCAGGACTCCCTCCAGCGGCATAGAGAATAGCATCAAATTGTTTGTTCTGAAGAGGGGTGAGTTTTTCTTTAAGCCCAATGTATTTTCTAGCTGAATCAATGTTGGCAAGACTGCCGGTGAAGTCGGCAAATTTTTGTTTGGCAATTTCATAGCTCCGTTGCGTAGCCGTATCGCCCTCCACAATTTTAGTATTGAGTTGCCATTCAGCTTCGGAAGCACCTGTATACAGTTTCTGATATTCCGATTGATAGTTATCAAGATAAGTTTCGGCTTGTACCTGAATTTTTTTTGTTTTTTCTTCTTCTGATTCCGTACAAGAAAATGTGATCAGCAAACAGAAGAGGAGTAAGTGACGAGGTAATAGTTTCATATGTTAATTATTGTTTAGGTTAAATCCTTTTAGGAATATTCGGGATGACGTTCAATAAATTTGGCAAGCCGTGCGGCAACGGTTTGCTGCACTTTCTTTTTGAAGAAAGGTGTCCAGCCGAGCATAAGTCCTTTTACACCAAACGCCATTCGTGACCATTTCCAAAAATCAAAAGTATCGATATGTTTCACAATCAAGCCCCCGCGAAACCAAAACTTAGCATGGATAACGTTGTGAATATTTCTTCCCGTTAATGAAAAACGGTAGCGCGCTTCCCACACACACTCACCCTTGTCTTTAAAAATCTGTATGGTATTAAATGAAATATCCAAGCCTGAATCTACACCAGTTTCCACCAACATGTGCCACATGGCTTTAACCCCACCGTTTTGAAGATGTGGAAAAACAGGATCTGAAAATTCACTATCGGGATGATAACATTCCTGCATGGCCGCAAAATCGCCCTGCATAAAACAGGTATAGAAGTGATTGATAAGGTGGGCGTTTACTTCCTGCATCCTCTAAAGTTATGGGAATAAATAGGAATTAAAATGTGACCTATAACTGAATTATTAATATTAAAGTAATAGATGGCTGTTCCAATGTCGTTTACATAACCTCCATTATCATCTCTCTCCTATGGCGAAGAACGGTTACGTGCGAAATCATCCGGTTCAGATTCCCTATCTGTCATATGAGCGTGATTTTTTTCTACCCATGCAACCGAGTGTCTACTTTTGGTGTCAATATCAAAGTTATGACAACCTTCATCACACGTAAGCGTATTCTTTTGATCCTCGGGATAATAGTGGCTATTATGACGAGCTTGTTTACAGGCCTGTTTGGAATGACTAACTTTTAGCGGATGCTACTGTAGGCAGGTCTATAATAAAAGTACTGCCTTCACCTTCCTTGGTTACACAATGAATGTTACCTCCAATTCGCGTAAGCATCGATTTGGTAATGTATAGGCCAAGCCCTGTTGTACTTTCACCTGCTGTGGGCTTGCTGGATAGTTTTCGAAACTTGTGAAAAAGGTTTTTCATGTCTCCTTCCGAAAATCCTTCAGCCTCATCTTTTATTTTTATAAGGTTTCGTCTGCTCTCATGCCGCAATGAAACACCAATGGTTTTAGCGTGTGTTGAAAACTTAATGGCATTGGAGAGTACATTGTCAATGGCATGGGCAACAAATGTATGGTCAGAGGTAATGATGATGTCGGAATCTATATCCATTTGAAAAACCAATTCTTTTTTATCAGCAAGTGTTTGCATTTTTTTTACCGACATTAACAAAAGTGCACTCAAGTCAATCGACTCCAGGATAATTTCTGTTTTGCGGTATTCAAGATTTCTGAAGTCAACCAGGTTTCTAATAAGCGAAAGCCCATCTGCCACTACCTGATGTATTTTATTGATGTAATCTTGTTGGCTTTCGCTGAGCTTGTTTTCATCCATGTTTACCAACTGCTCCAATGCCGAGATCCTCGAAAAGGGAGATTTTATATCGTGCGAAACGATGGAGATGATTTGCTGTTTTTCAATGGATTCGGTTTGCAGTTGCTTATCCAACAGGCGAAGCTTGCGTTCATTGGAGCGCCATAGAATGAGCAAAGACAAAAGAGAGAGGACTAAACAGATTGACAGGATTAGTACCATAACCTCAAGAAAGCATAAAATTACTTCTTGTTACATACCGTTTCGACCATCCGTCATATTTTGATGCGGATTTCACTTTTATAGTCGACAGGGACACTTAGAGGCAGGCCGTGATAGTTCACTTTGAGCGATCCTTTGTAATGCACCTCTTTGGTTTTGCCTCCAATCATGCCAAAGATGGCATCCAGAAAGCCAACTTCCTGAAGCGCTAATTTTACTTCAATGGGTATGGTAAATTCTTTTACAGAAGGGATGTGCATTTTAAGGTCTTGATCAATTTCACCCGTCTTGCGCCCATCAATGAAGATGTCGATCTTGATTTTTCTCAACTTCATGGTTGCCTTGTTAGGATTATAGAACACCACATCAGCATTTAAGCGAGGGTCGGTGGCTGCATGCAGGTTTACGTTTTTTACCTGACGAAAAACAATGGCTTCTTTAGGGGCACATGAAAACAGCACCGATGAGCCTATGATCACAACAGCGATTAGCGTACTGTATTTACGGATGGATAATGCTAAAAATATTTTTTCCATAATGTTATTTTGCTCCTGTAAGTATAGACATTATACGGTTAACTTTGTTACACCGCAAGCGTGGTAAATAATTCGCTCACCGATGATTCAAGGCTCTATATTCAATTGATGTAAATGAATTTACTTTTGAACTCCATTGCTGATGGTCTTGCTGACAATGGATATGCTGTTGTGGATCAATTTCTAAACGAAGAAGAGGTGCGGAATATTCTGGAACTGAAAGAATATAAGGAAGGTATTGAGCATTTTAAAAAGGCGGGCATTGGCAAGCAATTGAACCAGCAAATCAATGAAGCTATCCGAAATGATTTTATTAAATGGGTTGATCGTGAGGAAGCAGAGCCAGCCTTACATGTTTATCTTTCACGTATTAAAGAGCTTATCCAATTTTTAAATCAGAGTCTCTACCTCAGCATGAAAGACTATGAAGTGCATCTCACCATTTATCCCGTTGGAAGTTTTTATAAACGGCACCTTGACCAATTCAAAAGCAATGATCATCGAAAACTTTCCATCATCTGTTACCTCAATGAAAATTGGCAGGAAGAAGAAGGAGGGCAGCTGAGAATGTATGTAAAAGAAAAAACAGTGGACATCTTTCCACTCAGTGGCCGATTGGTTTGCTTTAGAAGTGATATGATTGAACATGAAGTGCTGCCCGCCACGCGAGATCGCTTAAGCATTACCGGTTGGATACTGGATCAGTATGTGGAGTTGAAGGGAATGTGAGAACGGGTAATGATATTTTATTAATCTATATCATTTCGAAAAGAACGGTGGCACCATTTCATCCCACTCTGTTGCATCTTGATAGGCACGTGCAATTGAAATGATTATTCAACAATCAAATGGGCAGCAAAAAATCAGGCGTGATGATAGTCTTTCGCCACATGTTCTTTGGGTTGCGGAAGTGAAATGAAAAACGTGGTACCTTTTCCATCTTCGGTGTCAAACCAAATTTCGCCATTATTCTTTTCAACAAATTCTTTACAAAGTACAAGGCCTAAGCCTGTGCCCGTCTCTGATTTTGTTCCTTTTGTAGCGATGCTTTCCAATGTGAAAATCTTGTCGCGGTTGGCTTCTGGAATACCCACTCCACTATCTGTTACAGACACAACCACTTTGCCATCGCTCACTTTTCCGTGAATAGCAATGGTGCCGCCCGGTGGTGTGAACTTAACGGCATTTGTAATCAGATTTCGAAGTACGGATTGCGCCATCACAATGTCAGCAAACACAGTTAAGCCTGATCCTTCAATTTCTTTTTTTACCGTGATCCCTTTCTCTCTGAAGTTAAGCGTAAGTAAGGCGATGGTCTCATCAAGCAGCGGCACTAACTCAAAGGATGCCTGCTTTGTTTCTTCACCCCGCAGTTGAAACTTTGCCCACTGCAATAAATTTTGAATAAAATCTGTTGTCGTATCAAGGTGGCCTTCCAATTCACCGCTAATGTCCTTAAACTCTTTTTGGGTGAGCTTATCCATTTTCACAAGAGCCAGTGAAAGTTTCAGTGAGGTAAGCGGTTCTTTGATGTCGTGTGAGACTACAGAAAAAAGTTTGTCTTTAATTTGGTTTAGCCCTTCGAGTTTTACGTTTTGTAAATTTAATTCTTCAGTACGTAGCCTTACTTCCCGTTCCAGATAAATGTTCTCTTCCTGTCTTCTTTTTAGTTCGTGTTCTTTTGCTTTTTGATTTTCTTTCACCAATGTATTCCAGCGTTCGCCTAGCGCGAGGGAGATCAACAATACCTGCAGAATACAACCGATCATCAAGCCTTGGTAGTTGGTGCCCAGATAGCCTGGTGCTAAACCTAATGTGGCCATGGTAAAAACAACAGTTGCCAATATCACCATTACCCAGGCGATGAGGTAAAAGAGAGCCGGTCTATACTTTTTATACAAACAATATCCAGCACTTATCAAGATGATCCAACAATGGAGGAAGACAAAGAAGTGATGATATTGGTAGGAAATCTGTCTGTTGAAAATCACCATGAGCAGGCCAACAAAAAGGGCTGCAATAGTATTTCCCACAAGCACATTATCCAACCACTTACTGAACTGACGAATGTTTAAGAATGACCGTGTGAGCAAGGTTGAGAAGAGCATGAAGAGTGGCCCGGTCAAGGCTGCAAAATCATCGTTCAGTCGGGGAACCGATGGGTACAGATAAAGAAAATTGTATCCTTGGAAAAAACTTATAATGTTGGCCATCCCGATAAGCGTGAGCACATAGTACAAGGTAGTTTTATCCCGAATGGATAAATACAAAAACAGTTGATAGAAAATCATCACGAACATGGCGCCAAAGAAAAGGCCGTTAATCATTTGTGTTCTATACGCTGCAATGTGAAATTCTTCCGGTGTCCATAAGATGACAGGAACCTGAACCGATGAAATTGTTTTTACGCGCAGGTAAATGGTTTTCGTCTCTCCTTTTTTAATGGTGACTTTAAAAATAGGTTGGCGATGAGGCAGGTCGCGGTTATGGATGGGGTACATGTCGCCATCCACTTTATGCATCCAGGTCTTTCCTGAGTCGGGCTGAAGATAAAAATCAATTTCATCGAGTGGCGAATAGGGAATTTCCAACAACCAGTCATTTTCATCAATGGTATTGGTAACGGTGAAAGCAAACCAATAAGCCGTTCGGTCAAACCCAAAGCTTGGCGATTTTTGAAGGTTGCTCAAAGGCGTTAGCGTTCGTGTAAGCACATCGTTTAACGTTAGCTCGTTTGACGTGTCACGCAGATAAAGCATTTGCCCCTTTACTTCATGCTGTCCTTTTTCTGTGAGGTGAATGACCTGAGCAAACGTACACTGCCACGAAATCAGCAGTATGACCATACTAAATAATGTACACTTACAATTTGACACGTTGTTATTTTAGGGTTGACGCGAATTCCTTGGCAAAGTATGTCAGTATCACATCGGCACCTGCACGCTTGATACTTAACAAAGTTTCCCGCATCACGCGATCTCCATCTAACCAACCCTTCAGGTGTGCGGCTTTAATCATTGAATATTCACCACTTACATTATAAGCAGCAATAGGTAGAGAGGAATTGTCTTTTAGTAAACGTATTATATCAAGGTAAGCGAGCGCTGGTTTCACCATTAAAAAATCAGCGCCTTCTTGTGTGTCGAGTTCGGCTTCAATCAATGCTTCCTGCCTATTGGCCGGATTCATTTGATAGGTCTTCTTGTCTCCAAATTTTGGAGCAGAGTCTAGTGCATCACGAAAGGGATTATAAAATCCGCTGGCATACTTCGCCGTGTAGCTCATGATTGACACTTCGGGGAAACCATTTTCATCCAAAACTTTTCTTAAGTAGCCCACGCGCCCGTCCATCATATCAGAGGGGCCAATTATATCGATACCTGTTTCTGCCTGGGCAAGAGCCATGCGCCCAAGGATCTCAAGGGTTTCGTCATTTACTATTTTTCCACCCTTCACCAGTCCATCATGTCCATCGCTGCTATACGGATCCATTGCCACATCCGTCATGATGCAGGCTTCGGGAAATTTCTTTTTTATTTCCGATAGGGATTTTAAATAAAAAAAGTTGGCATCGTAACTCTTTGTTGCTGTTTTGTCTTTGTGATGTTCTTCTACTACTGGGAAAACATCAAACGCGCGGATGCCCAGTTGAAGGCATTCTTCAATCTCTTTTAAGATAAGATCACTTGAGAAACGGTAGATGCCGGGCATGCTGGCTACCTCCACTTTCTTGTTGGAGCCTTCCATCAGGAACAGCGGATAGAGCATATCATCAGTGGTGACTCTGGTTTCTTCAACCATAGCTCTCACCACCTCGCTTTTCCGGTTCCGGCGCGGGCGTTTCACATTAAAAGGTAACATTTTAGGCTTTTAGACAATCAAATTTAGAAGAAGATCGCTATGATTCATAACGATCCAGAATATGTTGGCTAATAAGTTTATAGATTTCACCTATTGGCTCGTCATCTTTAAGAAAATCGAACTGCCGGTCTAAAATTTCAAGGTCGCCCCGTCTGGCAGGTCCGGTTTGCGCAAACTCCGGGCCTATGTCCAGGCTTTTGGTAATGGTCTCCGCGATCAAAGGCTTGAGCCAATCATAATCCAACTTATTCTGCTTCATAATTTGCCGCGAAATGGTGAGCATGTGATTGGTAAAATTAGATGCAAATACAGCGGCAATGTGCAAGGCGGTACGTTCGTCACTGGAGATTTTCCGCACCTTGTTGCTTATCGTCTTGGCCATGGCCAGCAGGTCGCGCTCGGTGCTTTTATTTTCACTCTCTATAAAGAGAGGTACTTCTGTAAATTCCACTTTTTTCTTTTTGCTAAAGGTTTGCAAGGGATAGAACACCCCTATGTTTTCTGTAGTCGTTCCTTTCAAAATGCTTAACGCCTGACTTCCGGAGGTGTGCACAAGCACAGCGTCATCGGGCAGTACGATGCGATGAATAACAGATTCAATGGCATCGTCTGATGTGGCGATGATAAATATTCCGGATTTGCTTTCGCTGAAATCCAACGAATCTTTTACCTCGGCTTCATAAAGTTTCGCTACCAACTCAGTTGCGTGGTTTGGATTTCTGCTATACACTTCGCGTACACCATACTCTGTGTTGTCAAGGGCAGGAGCAAGGTGCCAGGCAAGATTTCCAGATCCGATGAAGGTGACAAATGTTGATCGAGACATATTTTTTAAGCTTTGAGTTTTGAGTTACGAGCTGCGAGTTAATAGTTACTGGCTGCTAGGTGCTAGAGGTGTGTGTTTAGGGATTGCGTGTGATTGAAGTCATTATGGTTTTAAAATTCCTTTTGCTATGCGGTCTTTGCCAGAGAGGTCTTTTACTATTTCTGTGGTCAATCCGTGTGAGATCATTAACGCTCTTACTTCATCGCCAAGGTGTTCGTTGATTTCAAAAAACACCATAGCATTTGGGTTCAATATTTTTTTTCCTTTTAACAAAATAGCTTTATAAAAAAGCAAGGGATCATCTTCAGGAACGAATAATGCGAGATGGGGTTCATGCGCCAATACATTTTCCTTCATGGTGGTTTTTTCTTTTGGCGTAATGTAGGGAGGGTTGCTCACGAGGATGTCAACGTTCGATACCGGTATTTCTTTGCTAAGAATATCAGAATGTAAAAGAGAAACCTGCGCATGTAATTGTTTGGCATTGTCAGCAGCAACCGACAATGCTTTTCTGGAAATGTCGGTGGCGAATACAGTAGCGTTTGGAATTTCAAGCGCAAGTGTAACCGGAATGCATCCACTTCCAGTGCCAATATCAAGTATGTGAGGTAAGGTAAATGTAGCTGCCTCTTTTAGTATAAGGTGTACGAGCTCTTCTGTTTCTTGTCGCGGAATAAGAACATCTGGCGTTACAAGAAATGACCTTCCGTAAAAAAATGCTTTACCCAATATATATTGAATGGGTTCATGATGGTTTATTCGGGCGATAGCATTTGCTATTTTGTCTGTATCATCTTTTGAAATGTTGACTTCCTTTTCAGAGATGATATGGGTCTTTGTCAGGCCTCGAAAATTTTCAAGCAATAGATAAACAATGTTCTCCACCTCATCTTTGCTTTCCGAAAGATTGATAGCGGATATTAAATCTTGAAAAAGCGTTTTGGAATTCATGCTTGCTTACACAATCTTTGCAAGTATACATAATGACACCGCACGATCACCAAACCGACCGCCTTTTTATGCAACGCGCATTGGACCTTGCCCAAAACGGAATAGGTCATGTGAGTCCAAACCCTCGCGTAGGTTGTGTTATTGTTCATCATGAAAAAATTATTGGAGAAGGCTGGCACGAAAAATTTGGTGGCTCACATGCAGAAGTGAATGCTGTAAACGCTGTTGCAGACAAGAATCTTTTGAAAGAAAGTACGGTGTATGTAACCCTTGAGCCGTGCTCACATGTTGGCAAGACGCCTCCATGTGCCGACTTGCTGATTGAACACAAAGTAAAAAAAGTAGTGGTTTCGAATCTTGATTCCAATCCCTTGGTAGCGGGTGAAGGAATAAAAAAATTACGTCAAGCGGGCATTGAGGTGATCGCGGGCATTCTTGAGCAAGAAGGACGTGCGTTGAACAAACGTTTTTTTACCTACATAGAAAAAAAGAGACCCTACATTATCTTGAAATGGGCACAGACATCGGATGGTTTTATAGCGCGCGATAATTATGATTCTAAATGGATCAGCAATGATTTTTCGCGCCAGTTGGTGCATAAGTGGCGCTCAGAAGAAGATGCTATTCTGGTGGGAAATAAAACGGCGTCACATGATGACCCTCAACTGAATGTACGTGATTGGTCGGGAGGAAATCCTGTACGCATTGTGCTCGATCGGTTTTTGCGCTTACGCGAATCGTTACGGCTATTTGACCGAACACAAAACACACTGTGCTATAATGTGATGAAACATGAAGAACAAGTCAATCTTACGTTGATATGCCTCGATGAAGAAAATTTCTTATTGAATGTGATTCAGGATTTATACAAGAGACAAATTCAATCGGTGATAATAGAAGGAGGAGCACAAACATTATCATCCTTTATAGAAGCAAACATGTGGGACGAAGCACGTGTATTCTGTTCCGAAAAATCGTTTGGCAAGGGAATAGCGGCGCCAATAGTAAACGGGAACTTAATGTCTTCTGAATATGTCGCTAGTGATACATTGAAAACCTACCACCCAAGACAATTGAAAAATCACAATCCATGGCTGAGGAATTAATCATACCAACATCGGCAAATAAAGAAGAGCGCTATGAAGCACTGCTTCCGCAGATTGAAGCCTTGATAGTGGGAGAGGATGATGTGACTGCCAACCTGGCCAACATTAGCGCTGCATTAAAACAAACCATGCATTTTTTTTGGGTTGGATTTTATTTGGTGAAAGAAGACCAATTGGTGCTTGGCCCTTTTCAGGGGCCTATTGCCTGCACACGTATCAATTATGGCAAGGGAGTTTGTGGCGCTTCCTGGAAAGAGAAGCGAACTATTCTCGTTCCCGATGTAGAAAAGTTTCCGGGTCACATTGCGTGCAGCTCAGACTCAAAATCAGAAATTGTTTTGCCTGCTTTTAAAAATAATGAAGTGGCATTGGTACTCGATGTAGACAGCGATAAACTAAACGACTTTGACGAAACCGATGAACGCCAACTCGGTAACTTGATGCGGATTATTGAGACTATTCTTTAGTATCATCCGTAGTCTTTTGTTCATTTAATTTCCAACTGTAATCCATAAATTCAATTTTACTTTTTCGATCAATCGTGGTGGGTGCATAGCGGTTTAAAAAATTGATCAGGTTGCCTTGTTTTGTAAAATCACCTCCATACCATTTAAAAATGGGTGAGAGTTTTACATCCTGTGAGTTGATTTGATTTTTGGTTGTGTCTCTTAAAAAATCACGTGTCTGATGGATCAATTGCATTTCGAGTTTGAGGTTTGTGTACGCTTCGTTGCGAAGTTTCGGGCATGAAGCGGCTGCACATACCAATGCAAAATGGATGCGTGGTTCATCAAACTGTTTTCGGATAATGCCGTGTTCAATGTCGTCCAGGTTATACAGTTTATTGTTGATGGGTATGAATTCAATTTGCCAGGGCGAACTCACAAACGGAATGTTGAGGGCTGTGATGTCTTTGATACTTTCGAGTGGGCGGTTACGCAGGATGAGTTCTATGGTGTAGGCATTATACGTATTGATCCAATAGGCTAATTTTTCT
This sequence comes from Cytophagales bacterium, assembly GCA_038218385.1. Taxonomy (GTDB): domain Bacteria; phylum Bacteroidota; class Bacteroidia; order Cytophagales; family Cyclobacteriaceae; genus JBBRKB01. The sequence continues at coordinate 12,568 of JBBRKB010000016.1, forward strand.
TCTCGTAGCCATGTATCTGATGGTGGATTTTTGCTTAAGATTTTTAAATACAGATGAAAGACCGCTGAGTCTTTTTCGAAACCATTGTAGTCTACACCTCCACGGCTATCAACATGTTTTTGCAAGAGTGTATCAAAGATGGTATGATTTATATAAGTATTGTCTGCCGAAGACGGTACTTTTCTAAAGCAGCTTGTGAGCAATAGGAAGGATGAAAAAATCAGAAAAGAAAATCGTATTTGCATAAATATGGAGGCAGCTTCGGGTGTCTTTGGAGGGTAAATATAGAACTGAAAAATTATTAAGGGATGGATTTCTTTTTTTTGTCTTGCAGAATGGTGCTAAAGAAATTTCCAAGACGGCTTCTTTTCTTATCTAATTCAATACAATATTTTACCGTTGGTGCAGATATCAAAATGGTTACAACTACTGTGCATAATATGGCAACAAAAATTTCTTCGTTGATAAGGCCACCTTGCAAGGCTAACGTTCCAAGAATAATCTCTAATGTGCCATGCGTATTCATACCCATACCAACAGCCAATGATTGAATGGCGTTGGATCCACCAAGCCTTGCGCCAATTGTTGCACCCACTGTCTTACTAAGAAATGCTACTACAAAAAACCCAATCACCATAAACGGATTGAAATTGCTGGCCACATTCACAAACAAGCCAATCGACACAAAAAAAACAGGAGCAAAAATATTGTTGATGAATTGATGCACAATTTCTTTTGCGCGTTCTGAGAAATATTCTGAATCGCCCAATGCAACACCAATGATAAAGGCTCCGAAGATGGCATGTATGCCAATGTATTCCGTGAATGCAGCAGCCAAAAAGCAAAGTGACAAGGCCAACGAAAGCACACCGCCAGGCCAGGCGAGCTTTTGGTTTATCCACGGAAGAATTTTGTTCAGCAGCCATCGCCCTGCTGTTAACATAAGCACAGTGAAACCAACCGTAAGCCAGATGGTTTGGCCAACATTAGATTCATAATTACTATTCCCCATCATGCTTAGGATGACCGTGAAAATGAGCCAGCATAATAAATCAACAATCATAGCCGAAGCAATGATGAGCATGCCCATGGAACTTCTGAAAATGTTAAGGTCCATAAGGATGCGTGCAATGACAGGTAGGGCTGTCATGCCCATTACAGTGCCTATGAAAAGAGAGAACACTAACAAATTGTCATCACTCACACCAAAAAATGCGGGAAAGTAATAGGAGACACCAAAGCCCACAGCGAAAGGTATCACAAGCGAGAACATGCTCACGAGCAAAGCTTGTTTGCCTTGCTGCCAAACAATGTGCAAGTCTACCTCGAGCCCGGCAATGAAGAGAAGGAGAACAACCGCCACGGTAATGATGCCATCCAATACAACAGCCGAAGATCCAACAAATGGAAACATCCAATTAAATACATCGGGAGACAAGGCACCCAGAATGGTAGGGCCCAAAATAATTCCTGCCAGTATTTCTCCCACTACGGCAGGTTGTTTAAATAAGCGTGAGATTTCACCCAACAATCTGCTGAAAGCAAGAATGATACTGAGCTGGATAAACAGCACCACAATATCGTGATGGGCAAGCTTATCCATGTGCTGCCTCCTTTCGGGTTTTTATCAATAGCAAATTGCACGGCAGGTCGGCAAAGATGTATTCCAGGTCGTGTGTAAACAACCTGTCGAACAGAAAGAACTTTTTGCGTGGCGCCCCAACGATTAACAAATCGGCTTGTTTGCGCATGGCAAACTTGGAAAGTTCAAACCCCGATTTTCCAGAAACAAGCTTTACGTTTATTTTCAATCCTTCATGCGGAATATCTTCCAAGGACTTGTATACATTGTCGATTTCCTGTTGCACAAGTTTCTGACGCACGTCTTCGTATTCTTGTTCTGAGTATTGATCCGATACCGACATGGTGAGGCTATAGAGTTTTATCTCTTTCACCAGATGCAGCCACGCTTCTGTGTCGCGGTATCCAAATTTGCAGGCAATGCTTAACACATTTTTTATGTAGGGGCTATCTTCTGTGTTCACCACAATGTTCTTCAGCACTTTCGCTTTCTCTGATGGATTGATGAGCATGAGAACAGAACAGTTTGCCTTTCGCAAAATTTTACGTGCAATAGTGCCGATGTAGTATTGCACGAGGTTTTCTTTTTTTAAGGCGCCCGTAATGAGAAGATCGACTTTTTCTTTTTTACATACTTCTAAAATTTTTTTACTGGGCTCACCCTCTTCCCAATACATCTTAATGTCTTTTTTTGTGAGGCTAACCTTTTGTAAGAGCTCTTCCAATTTTTCCTCTTCAGGTGTTCCATGCGTGCCTACGTGGATGAGCACCAGTTCAGCATTCCATTCGTTTTTCAAACGGGCACTCTCGGCCAATAATGCTTCCACTCGTGGAGAGAAGGCAAGACCTAAAGCTATTTTTTTGTAAATGCCGCTCATTCGTTTAGCTTAAATCAGTTAGCGGCTAAGTTAATGTATTCTGCTGATAAGAACATTTCATTTTTGTTAACTTTGCCCGCCTCAAACAAGGCAGTATTTTATAAATTGATGATTCACATTCCATGAACTGGCCACCTAAATTTACCAGAAGTATTATTATTGGAAGGGGTCGCTATATTTCTTCCCCATTTCTTTACAGGAGCACCATGCTCCGCGGATTTATTTCACTTATTTCTATTAAGGCAGGCATTCTTTTTATCATCCTTGATATACTGAACGGCATACATGGAAATTTCTTTTGGTATGGCCTGCTTATTCTTTTGGCATCGCTAACGTTTTGGGCCAATCGTCTTCAGAAAAATCTTCTGGCCAATGTGTTGCTGGTGTTGTATAGCAATACGATTATCTATGTGTTTGCCTCAAGCGAAGGATCGGTTACCGGAGTCTTTTCATTTCTTATCACTACGGGCTTTTGCACGTTGGTGCTGTTCGGGTATCGGCATAGGAACCTGGGATTTATACTCGTGATCGCCACCTATTTAGTTGGTGTGGTGGCGCTTTCGGGATGGTGGCCAGTAATGCATGTGGTTGATCTTCCAACAAGCTACGTGGAACTGAATTTCTTGATCAATTTTTCTATTGCATTTTTTGTCGCTATTCTAATTACAAATTTTACCATTCAACTTCATCATGATGTTGAGCGTGACTTTAGGACAAGCGAGCAATCGCTGATACTCACATCAAAAGAATTAAAACACAGCCGAGAAAGATTCGAGATGGCTGTTGAAGGTGCCAAGGCTGGTATCTATGAGATAAACTACCAGACGCCCAGTATTTATCTTAGCGCGCAGTACAAACGAATGCTCGGCTATTCAGACAATGAACTCGATAACCTTACCGTTCAGGAATTTTTTAACCTGGTTCATCCCGAAGATGTTGGGCTAAGAAAGCAGGATAGTGAAAAGAAAGAAAGCTCCCACTCATCGTATCAAGCCGAGATTCGGTTAAGAACAAAAGGTGGAAGTTATAAATGGGTGTTGGATAGTGGTGTAACGAAATTTGATGTTGGACGGAGCGCTATACTTACTGTAGGCTCTATCACTGATATAGAAGAGCGCAAGATGGCCGAGCAACAGATACGCGTGCAAAATGATATGCTGGCAAAAGCAAATGATGAGCTTGATCGTTTCGTTTACAGTGCATCACATGATTTGCGTGCACCCTTAAGTTCTCTATTGGGGCTGGTGATGGTAGCGCAGAAAACGGATCGCCAAGAAGAAGTAGCGCAATGTCTCACCATGATGGAGCAACGCGTGGCTACTATGGAAGGATTCATAAAAGAAATAACAGACTACAGCAGGAACTCCCGGCTTGGCCTGGATATTAAACCCGTTAATATTTATTTCCTCATTCGCGATGTTGTCAGTGCATTGAAATTCACACGTGGAGCTGACACCATTACCATACAGATTTCTGTTGGCGATGATGAAGATTTTATAACCGATGCCAATCGCATAAAAGTGGTGTTGACAAACCTTATCAGCAACGCTATCAAATACCATGACCTCTATAAAGAGGAACCCTTCATCAAAATATCTGCCCGAATGGAGTCTGATCATTTTTCCATTACGGTGGAGGACAATGGCTCTGGCATTTCAGAAGAACATACCGATAAAATTTTCAACATGTTCTACAGGGCATCCGCCACAGCAGAAGGTTCAGGGTTGGGACTCTATATTGTTAAAGAAACCTTAAATAAGCTTTCGGGGGAGATTTCTGTACATTCTACTCCAGGCCGCGGATCGGTGTTTACTGTGAAAATCCCCCAAGTTGAGGATTAAACCTAGGAGCCTTTTTTAAATTCCTGTTTCCTGAAACAAAACTTGCATGTATTACCTATTCTCTCTTTTTCTAAAATAGAAACGCACATCTGCACATACTTTTGCAAAGTAAAAAAAGCATACGATGGGACTAAACGATTTGATGAGAAGGCTGATAATAGGAGAGGATCAATACATTGAGTCTTATTCAGAATTTAAGCAGGTGATGCTATCAGGACAATTTGCCATTATAGGGATTTTGACGTGTATCGTAATGGGTATCGTTGAAAGCACATTTGGGAATATCCTTCCCGTTTCAATTTTTGGTCTTACTATAATCACCCTTAGCATAAGCATCTACATGCACCGTATGGGTCGTCATTGCCGCGCCAATTATTTTTTATTTATACCTATAGCTACGTTGGCCTACCTAATGGTATCAAGCGAAAGTGCCGACACCGGGGCGTTTGTTCATTTTGTACCCATATCCCTTGGAGCGTTTATCCTGTTTGGATACCGCAACCGATATGTATCGGTGCTGTTTACAGGTGTGATCTTACTCCTTTTTTCCGGAGCAAGCTTGCTCGACTTTTCTATCCTCCCCATTCGGCATTACACAGAAACGCAACTAGTGGTCACTAAAGTTATAAACTTCACCACCGCGCTTCTATCGAGCTGTCTTGGTGTTTTCTTATTGATCAGGCTTAACTTCAAAAATTCCTTGCAACTCACAGAGAATTATCGTCTTCTTACTAAAACAAATGATGAGCTCGACCGCTTTGTCTACAGCACGTCCCATGATTTGAGGGCGCCATTAACATCCATTCTTGGACTCATTAACATTGCCACACTCACCGATGACCCAGATGCACACCGGCGTTATATGGGCATGATGAAAGATCGTATCAACATCCTTGATAAATTTATTAAAGACATTACCGACTATTCGCGAAACAATCGCCTGGCTGTTGACATACAGAAGGTGCAACTTTCTGCACTGGTTCGTGAGATTTGGGAGATGCTTCAATATACACCCGAAGCGCAATATGTAAAGTTTCAAATGGAGGTACCTGACAATGTGTTCATCGAATCGGATGTGAGCAGGTTGCGCACGGTATTGTTAAATCTTATCTCCAATGCGCTTCGCTATCACGATCAAGCCAAAGAAGAAAAATACATACGCCTGTGCTACTTGGTAAATGGCAAAGGCTTTCACATAAAGGTAGAAGATAACGGACAGGGCATTGACCCCGCTTACCATCACCGCATATTTGACATGTTCTTCCGCGCAAGTGAAAAATCTGCCGGCTCAGGCTTGGGGCTTTACATTGTAAAAGAAACCATTGCCAAACTTTCAGGAAGCATTCAGTTAGAATCTTCTCCGGGAGTAGGCACCACCTTCACGGTGAAGTTACCTTATACTTAACACTTCAAAAATTCTCTTTCCAAAGGTCTGTTGACTCTGTGCTAAACATTTATCTTTGCGCCCTATGGCGAACCAAGAAGATAATTTGTTTAAGAATGTGATCTCCCACGCAAAGGAGTATGGTTTTGTTTTTCCTTCCAGTGAAATCTATGACGGCCTGAGTGCGGTCTATGATTATGGACAAAACGGAGCGGAGCTAAAAAACAACATCAAAGCGTATTGGTGGAAATTTATGACCATGATGCACGAAAACATTGTGGGCATTGACTCTGCCATATTCATGCACCCTACCATTTGGAAAGCCTCCGGCCATGTGGATGCCTTCAACGATCCGATGGTGGATAACAAAGATTCCAAGAAACGCTACCGTGCCGATGTGTTGGTGGAAGATGCCATTACCAAGTTTGAAGAAAAAATTCAGAAGGAGGTTGAGAAAGCCGCCAAACGTTTTGGTGATGACTTCGATAAAGAAAAATTCATCGACACAAATCCACGTGTGCTCGAATATCAAAAGAAAATAGAGGACACCAACGAACGCCTGAAGCAAGCCATGTCAACATCGGACATGGAAGGCATGAAACAGTTGATTGTTGATCTTGAAGTGGTATGCCCGGTGTCGGGCTCACGCAACTGGACTGATGT
>JBBRKB010000017.1:0-18670 GCA_038218385.1 Cytophagales bacterium
TCATGAGCAGCAACATCAAGAACTTCTTCTTACAGACATAAAATATATTTTAGGACACAACCCGCTATTTCCCCCATATAAAAGTGAAGGCTTGCCGATGATTTCTGAATCACCTCCAGAAAGTTTTATATGCATAGATGAAGGTGTTTATGAAATTGGATTTAGTGGTGATGGATTTTGTTTTGACAATGAACAACAACGCCACAAGGTCTATCTAGATTCATTTGACATGATGGATCATCTGGTTACCAATCGTGAGTACCATGCGTTCATGGAAGCTGGTGGGTATAAAGATTTTTCGCATTGGCATAGTGATGGATGGGAATGGGTCAAAGCAACCTGTGCACAAGCTCCACTGTATTGGTTTAAAATGGACGAGGGATGGAAACATTATACCTTATCAGGACTTTGTGAGCCCAACTGGGATGATCCCGTAACACACATCAACTATTATGAAGCGGTTGCCTTTGCAAACTGGAAGGGTATGCGCTTGCCAACAGAAGCAGAGTGGGAAGTAGCCTCATCAAAAATACGCTGGGGGAAACGGTGGGAGTGGACCGAGAGTGCATATTTACCTTACCCCGGATTTAAAAAATCAGCAGGTGCACTGGGCGAGTATAATGGCAAATTCATGGTGAACCAAATGGTGCTTCGCGGCGCATCTGTTGCAACATCACCAGGCCATAGCAGAGCAACTTATCGTAATTTCTTTCAACCCAATTTACAATGGCAATTTACAGGAATCAGACTCGTGAAATAGTTCACGAAAGTACGCAACAATTTCATGCAGATGTGTTGAGAGGACTAAGCGCTACACCAAAATGTATTTCATCAAAATACTTTTATGATGAAGTGGGGGATGTGCTTTTTCAACAAATCATGGACTCACCTGACTATTACCTGACACGTTGTGAGATGGAGATATTCACCGCTCAAGCGGCGGAAATTGCACAGACCTTAGTGCCGCATCACGAAGCTGTGGATGTGGTGGAGCTGGGTGCAGGCGATGCTACCAAATCTACACATCTGCTTCATGCACTTGCCGCCAACGGAATTGAGTTCACTTATTTTCCTATTGATATTTCGTCACATGTCATTGAACTGTTGACTACCGAGTTGCCCCAGCGAATTGAAAATATTAAAGTTCATGGGCTGGTGGGCGAATATCTTGAAATGGTAAAACAGGCCAATCGTATTTCGGAGAGAAAAAAAGTCTATCTTTTTCTGGGGGCAAACATTGGAAACTTTAATGTACAGCAAGCCCATTCCTTTTTGAAAGAATTATATGCTGAAATGCGTGTTGGAGACATCCTTTTGATCGGACTAGATTTAAAGAAGAACCCCAAGCAAATTCTGCAGGCCTATGATGATCGTGAAGGCATTACGAAGGCGTTTAATTTAAATTTATTGACAAGAATAAATAAAGAGTTGGGAGGTAATTTTAATGTTGACGCGTTTGATCATTATGCTACGTATGATCCACTTTCCGGGGCATGTAAGAGTTTTTTAATAAGTCTTCTGCATCAAACGGTTGGTATTGGAGAAATGGCTATTGAATTTGAAAAAGACGAACCTATTGATGTAGAGTTGTCGCAAAAATACTCACTGAATGAAATGGATTTGATGGCTACCCGATCAGGCTTCAAGATTATGCAACGTTTTTTGGATAGTCATAATTGGTTTGTTGATGTGGTCTGGGTAAAATAATAGACCACTGTCTGCACGTTTTCACCTAAGGTAATGGAGCGAGACGATCCATAGCTTATCAGTAGATTGCCTCATCTAATTAGGCAATGTTTCTGCATTAAGCTTCTGAATAAATTTTCGGAATTTGTTGGTATCATAATCACTTATGCCTTCACCTGTGTAGGCGAGCGTTCCATTGGGAGATATCACGAATGTTGTTGGAATGACTTCGACACTGGTTTGATTAGATAATCTTCCTGCCATATAAACGGGGAAAGTGAAATTTTTTGATTCAATGTATTTCCTAACCTTCTCCGGCTGATCGGATTTATCAAGCGAGAGGATGATAAAAGCAACGGAGTCGCTGTTCATTTTCTCATATAAACTTTGTATCGAAGGCATCTCAGCGCGGCATGGCCCACACCAGGTGGCCCAAAGGTTTAAGAAAATTGTTTTCCCCTTGAAGTCTTTCATTTCCACAGACTTGCCTTCGAGTGTTTGAATGGAGAAGTTGTAATCAAATTTTTCTTTGACAAGGTTGGTATCATCAGGGTCAGCACCCATGATACCCGAGTTGATAAGAGCTTTGTTGGTGATAACAGAAATGCTTGCAAGCGCACCGGAATAGTGCAATATGAGCACGAGTACCACTGCTGAAATCCAAGGTTTAATACTTCTCCACATTTTTATAATCGTTTGATTTTGAATGACTTTCGTTATTGAACTTAAACATTTGTGTTAAAGAGTGACCCAATTATTTCTATTTTTCCTATTTTGCAATACTCTATAATAAGCTCTTATGACAAAAGTTGGTGTAATCAAGTTCATTCTGTTTTTCTTTATTGCCTTCTCTGCGCAAGCCCAGAAGGTAAAGTACAAAGATATATTTGGTCTGCTAAGTACCAAGCAATATGAACAAGCTGAGCCTTTTCTAAAAAAATACATATCCGACAATGATGATGATGCGAATGCCCATCTCTATATGGCCATCATCTATCAGGAGAAATCAGCCAAGAACGATATCCTAAAGCAAACACCTCTGGCTGTTAAGAATATGGATTCGGCCGTATTTTTCTATGACAAGGCCTATAAGTTGCTTACCGAAAAAGAGATTAAAAAGAACAAAGAATATTATCAGGCCTATAACCGCCGCGACCTTAGAACGGGAGAATTTGGGGTAAAGCTTTCGGATGTGCAGTTTGATATTGAAAAGAAAATGGAAGGCTTGCATGAGCGTACCGACCGCATAAAAATGGTCAAGTACTATTTTACTTTCGCTGACAGTCTTTATAAAAAATCTAATGCACAGTATAAATCCATTCAAGCGGAGTATCCAACAGAAAAATTACTTTTTCTGAAGTCGGATGATACCACGCTGAATGAACTGACTTCCTTGGTATCGCGGTTTGACTCCACCATGAAATTTTTCGAAAATTATCGTGCTAGTCTTCAGAACATGGGAAACTCCGGCTACAACCAAATGGCCCAGCTTGTCGACATAAATGATTATTCAAAAGAGGGAATTACACTGGCAAATTTCTATGATGAAAATTTGAAACTTTGGGACTACAAAAAATGGGCGAACGTAACAAAAGGCATCATGGTAAAGGAAGTGATCCCCATGCGCGATCATTTAGTCTCTTATGATATTGAATTGAATAAGCTGCGTGAAAAGTTAAATACCGATTCAGTATCGGTGAGAAGTGACCTGACCAAACTCATTGATAAGATGCTGTACAGTCAATTAAAAAAGTTTGATGATAACCCCTTGCCCATGCATGTTTTTGCTATGAAAATTGCTGACCTAGAATACAAATCTGCGTTGTTAGAACATAAAGCTTTTCGGGACTCACTTAACGTACGTTTGCAATTAAGTCTTGCGCAAGAAGAGAACCGCGTAGTTTCTAAACTGGATAGCGTTGCTACCTTATTATCTACAATGGATCTTGATGCAGAGGCGGATAAATACCAGCACTTTATTAACAATACCTACAGCAGCACCGATATATTAAAGAGTTACATAAAAGCTGTAAAGGAATATGCGGGGCGCGAGGCAAAGAAAGTAGACACACGATTAATTGCACGTAGAGAATCCTTGAATTGGATTCATGTAGACGCTGATTCAATACCTATTATGTTGGAGGGAAAATCATCCAGGTTTACACCCCTGGTCACGGAAAATGAGAAGTTTACTACGGGTCTTTTTTATCCCGATACATCATCTGTAAATGGTTACTTCTATTCCATTACCCCTTCGCGATTGCCCGACATTAAGGTTAAATTCCCCTTGGCGAAGGATGGGTTCAAACCAAAGCTGGTATCGGCTACACATGGAATTGCCTATAACTCCAATGATCAAATCTATTACGTGTTGATTTATTCAGATGTAAAGCTCAAAGAGAAAACACCCGTAACCATTGCTAAAATTTACCGGTCTGATGGTTTGGCTTGGAGCAATGCATATCAATTAAGCTTCGTTCCCGAAAGCATTGAATACAAATCAGACACAGGGGAATTATTGGTAAACAATTCTGAAGGTCAACTCAGTACGATTGATAAAAATGGAAAACTGGTAAAATAAAAAAAGACTGCGATCGGGCAGCCTTTTTTTTACACGTGTCTCAATACTTTATTTTTTCTTCTTCGCTACTTTCTTCTTTGTGGCTTTCTTCGCTAACACCTTTTTGCTGGAAGTTTTCTTTGCTGACGCCTTTTTAGCGGACGTTTTCTTTGTGCCTTTTTTTGGCGTTGCCTTTTTTACAGAAGTTTTCTTAACAGCTTTTTTTGCTATTGCCTTTTTTACAGGCTTTTTAGTGATTGCTTTTTTGACCGCTTTTTTTGCTGCTTTCTTTACCACTTTCTTAGTAACCTTTTTCTTAGGTGCTACTTTCTTCACTACTTTTTTCTTTGCAACAGGTTTCCTTACCACTTTCTTTTTCGTTGCAGGCTTCACAGCTTTCTTCGCTGACTTTTTCTTAGGTGTAACCTTTTCAATGATTTTGTTTAAGACAACCTTCCACTTTGGCTTCGCTGGTGAACTTGTTTTTGCGACCGCTTTTTTCTCAGCAGGTTCAGCGGGCTTTACTGTTGCTTTTTTCGCCACAGGTTTTACTTTATCGGCAGCCTTTTCCTTTTTGGCTTCGTTGAATTTTTTGGCCATAAGGTTAAGGGCTGACCCTGCTTTGAACCATTCAATTTGGCCCGCATTATAGGTGTGGTTTGCCAGGATGGTTTCTTTCGATCCATCCTTGTGATTCAATTGAAGTGTTAATTGTTTGTCAGGGGCAAAGGATACAAGATCAATGATATCGATGATATCGTCTTCCTGTATTTTAGCATAATCTTCTTTGTTGGCGAAGGTCAATCCCAACATGCCTTGTTTCTTCAGATTGGTTTCGTGGATACGTGCAAATGATTTCACAACTATCACCCGAACGCCTAAGTGACGTGGTTCCATGGCAGCATGCTCACGTGATGAGCCTTCACCATAGTTTTCATCACCCACTACAATCGTATTGATTCCTGCCGCCTTGTATGCACGTTGCACAGTGGGCACTTCGTTGTACTCTCCTGTTAAACCATTCTTAACGCTATTGATTTGTTCGTTGAAGATATTGGTGGCGCCTATTAACAGATTATTTGAAATGTTATCCAAATGTCCTCTGAAACGAAGCCACTTTCCTGCCATCGATATGTGGTCGGTAGTACATTTTCCTTTTGCTTTTATGAGCACACGTAGTCCTTTCAGATTGTTACCATCCCATGCTTTGAAGGGGGCAAGTAGTTGCAATCGCTCTGACGTAGGACTAACAGAAATAGAAATTTTACTTCCATCACTAGCGGGTGCTTTATAACCCGGGTCTTTCACATCAAAACCTTTCGATGGCAATTCTTCGCCTGTGGGGGGGTCTAATTTAACACGTTCTCCATTTTCATTTGTTAAATAATCGGTGAGCGGGTTGAATCCTAAATCACCTGCCACAGCCAACGCGGTCACCACTTCTGGGGAAGCTACAAAGGCGTATGTATTCGGGTTGCCATCGTTTCGCGACTGGAAGTTCCGGTTGAACGAATGAACAATGGTGTTCTTTTCTTTTTTATCAGCTCCCACGCGGTTCCACATCCCGATGCAAGGACCACATGCATTCGCAAATACGGTGGCACCAATCTTCTCGAAAGTCTCAATAAATCCGTCACGCGCAATGGTGAACCGAACTTGTTCAGAGCCTGGTGTGATGGTAAATTCTGATTTTATTTTTAGTCCCTTATCGGCTACTTGTTTGGCAAGGCTTGCAGCTCGACTGATATCTTCGTATGAAGAGTTGGTACATGAGCCGATCAAACCCACTTCAATTTTTGTTGGCCAGCCATTCTCTGCAGCTACTTCTTTAACTCTTGAAAGGGGAGTAGCAAGATCGGGAGTGAACGGACCATTCAAGTGAGGTTCAAGTTCTGAAAGGTCTATTTCAAACACCTGATCAAAATAATCTTCTGGATGAGCATATACTTCAGGGTCGGCAGTAAGATGTTCTTTAATCGTATTGGCAAGTTCAGCTACTTCTGTGCGACCGGTTGCTTTCAGGTAGCGCTCCATGGACTCGTCATATCCGAATGTTGAAGTGGTTGCACCAATTTCAGCACCCATATTACAGATAGTGCCTTTGCCTGTACAGCTTAACGATTTAGCACCTTCACCGAAATATTCAACAATACAACCTGTTCCACCTTTCACAGTGAGAATGCCAGCTACTTTTAAGATAACATCTTTTGAGGATGTCCACCCACTGAGTTTACCGGTAAGTTTGATACCAATTAATTGAGGAAATTTTAGTTCCCATGCCATGTTAGACATCACATCAACAGCATCGGCACCACCAACACCAATGGCTACCATGCCGAGTCCTCCGGCATTTACAGTATGGGAGTCCGGTCCGATCATCATACCGCCTGGGAAGGCATAATTCTCAAGCACTACTTGGTGGATAATGCCAGCACCCGGTTTCCAGAAGCCGATACCATATTTGTTGGATACACTGGATAGAAAATCGAAAACTTCCTTGCTATCTGTATTGGCAACTTGAAGATCTGCTGACGCACCGGTTTTAGCAACAATCAAGTGGTCGCAATGGACAGTTGATGGAACAGCCACCTTTGGCATTCCTGCAGACATGAATTGAAGAAGAGCCATCTGCGCTGTAGCATCCTGCATAGCAACACGATCGGGAGTAAAATCCACATACGATTTACCTCGACCGAAGGCTTCAAGCTTTTGATCTGCATGTAAATGCGAGTACAAAATTTTCTCTGATAATGTGAGTGGCTTGCCCACCATCTTTCTTGCTTTTTCAATCCGGCCCGGCATAGCTGCATACAGAGCCTTAATCATGTCTAAATCAAATACCATAACATTGTTTTTTTGCAGTGCTAAACTAATAATTTTATTTGGTGTAATAAATGTTTTATTGGAAGATGAAAGGAATTCGCTTGGTGAATTTACTATCTCGGTAATGAAACTACACACCAAAGGAACATGTCAAATTCCTAATGGGTTCATGCACACGTATCAATTTGCAACTTCCCTTAACTTCTCGAGCATCCTATTCAATGATGCAACCTCTTCTAAAGACAAGGAATGGAAGGGTGCTTCAAGAGCCAATATCTTCGGATCAATTTTCTCTAGCAAATCTAATCCATGTTGTGTAATTCTTATTTGTACGGTGCGTTTGTCAACATCAGAATCTTCCCGTGTAACCAACTCCTTCATTCTAAGTCGCTCTACAATTCGTGATGCATCCGACATCTTATCCAGCATACGTTCGCGGATAACATGAACGGTTGAGGGATTGGGATGTTGGCCCCGTAATATGCGTAAGGCGTTGTATTGTTGGCGGGTGATATCATATCCTTTGAAAAATTCATTGAGCCGATCCGTTAATAGATTGGAAGTGACCAGCACATTTAAAAAGGCTTTGTGATACTCATCCCGAAAAATGGGTTGTTGGATATCTTGCTCTAAAGACATAAGGTTATTTTGGGTTTTGTTCTCCAAAATAACCATTATCTAAGCTCCCTCTTAACAATCCCGTAATATTTCAGGTTTATTTGCTGTTGATATAATTCAGGAATTCACGCTTGATATTTTCATCTTTAAATTTTCCTGAGAAGTAAGCGGTGCCGGTTTTGCTGTTTGTATCGCCCACACCGCGTGAAGCAACACACATGTGATTGGCATCCATTACAACACCAACATCAGCCGTCTTCATTACACGTTCCAGTTCTTTTCCTATTTGAACCGTGAGACGTTCCTGTACCTGTGGCCGTTTGGCAAAATATTGTACAATGCGATTGATCTTTGATAGCCCTATCACTTTGCCAGATGAGAAATAGGCTACATGTGCTTTACCATAAATGGGTACAAAATGATGCTCACAATGGGAGTAGAAAGTAATGTCCTTCTCCACCAACATCTGATCGTAATTGTATTTGTTTTCAAAGAGACGGGCTTGCGGTCTGTTTTTAGGATTCAGTCCGCTAAAAACTTCTTTGATGTACATCTTGGCCACCCGATGAGGTGTGCCCTTGAGGCTGTCGTCTGTTAAATCCAACCCCATGATATGCATGATCTCCGAGAAGTGCTTGCTGATTTTCTCAATCTTTTCCTCATCTGACATTTCGAATGCATCAGCGCGCAGTGGAGTTTCGATGGAGGAATAAAAATGATCGTCTTCTTCTTCCGATGCGCTAAGCGGACGGATATTCAACGAAATTTCTTTCTGTCTCATATAGGGTAATTTTCAATTCGTAAGTGAGGTCTATTTTATCCCTTAATATTCTCCAGATCACCATAACAATGTTTTCTGCAGTAGGGTTGAGGGCTTTGAAATATTCGGTGTCAAGATTTAAATTCTTGTGATCAAATTTAAGAAGCACATGTTCTTTGATAAGATCACTTAACAGTTTAAGGTCATAAACATAACCGGTTGATGGATCAGGTTCTCCCACTACACTCACAATCATTTCATAATTGTGACCATGATAATTGGGGTTGTTACATTTACCAAAAATGAGGGCATTCTTTTCATCCGTCCAGTCAGGATTGTGTAAACGATGGGCGGCATTAAAATGCTCCTTCCTGGAGACCTTTATTTTCATTCTTAAGTTTAACAGGGTTACCGTGAAAAGGTTCAAAAATACCTTTTCTTGCTTAAGAATCGGGTGAAGATTAAAAACTATTCAGGGATTTCTCATGGAATGACAGCACGCCCAGGCTCATGCTTACACACAGCTCGTGGGTTGCATACGCCGGACCTACCGATTTATGGGTGGGCACTTCAAAGGCATAACCAAATTGAAATAGTTCTCCCAACTTCATTTGAAGAAGGGTTCCGTAGGTATTCAGATTGCGTGTGAATATTCCCACGGTAAATTTTTCATCCAGGTTTACAAAGAGATTATAGTCCAGTGAAACAGGAGAGCCCTTCACACCTTTCAGCAGAATGGATGGTTTTAATCGAACACGTTCTGTAAGAAAGAAAACATACGCCGCGTTGGCATAGTAGTGCTGACTGTAAAGGTTGGTCACTGCATCATTTAACGCATTCTCAATTTTCATCATGCGTGGAACAGAAAACCCGAAGAAGATACGATCTGTGCGGTACACAAATCCGCTTCCGAAGTTAGGCTTAGTTAACCGTACATCAGAACTGAAAGCAGGGTCAGAGGGATCATAGGTAGTGAGTTGGGTATTGACACTGCTGTAATTAATTAGTCCGCCCTGAAGTCCAAAGGCCATCACACCATTTTGTGTATGTATTTTATAGGAATAGGTAGCGTAGGATTCCGTGTTTGAATTATTTCCAATATTATCCTGAAGCACAATAAGACCGAGTCCCATTTTATTATGGGCAAGTGAAATCTGTGAATTAAAGTTTAGGGTTGTAGGACTACCTTCAAAACCAGCCCATTGCTTGCGGTATGAAACTGCCGTTGAAAAATTGTTTTTAATTCCTGTATAGGCAGGGTTAATGAGAATGGGGTTGTTTAGATATTGGGCATATAGAGGATCTTCCTGGCCAAAGGAATTGATGGCAGACACGACCATAAGAACGAGGAAGAGAATGATGAAGGAGAAGAAAAGTTTCATGTGTTAATATTAATCGTATGCTAATTCTTAAGTGCCAGATATCCTGACAGCGTTTTTTCTCCCTTAATTTCTACCTTATAGAAATACGTACCTGAGGGCAGCGCCTGGCCACTTAACCCCACACCCTCAAATCGTTTCCCCGTTAGATCATTGTCATAGTTCTGCACGTCAAATACTTTATCTCCCCATCGATTGAATATGGTGACATGATTTTCAAAGTCAGGCAAATTCATAATGCGCATGTACTTATTATCACCTGTGCTGCCGGGAGCTATGGCGTTGTACACAATCACGCCTCCGCTTTGATCGACATCAATGGTAATCACTTGTTCGGAACATGCACTCATCAAATCACACGCCCTTATGCGGAGGTAATCTTTCCCCTTAAAAGGCTTACCGGAATAATTAAGGGTAAGAAAGTAATCATCGGAAATGGAGCAGGTAGCACCGCTAGTAGCCGATTCTATTATTTGAATGGTGCTAGCATCAAGGTTGTCATCCGGGTCTGATATAATGCTCAACAAGTTCAAGCTAACCGGCGAGTCGAAAGTAGAGGTGATAAGGGTTTCAGTAATGTTTGGTGGCTGGTTCGTTGAGCAACTGGTGGTTACTTGCAACGTGTAGAGGCCGGCAGTCAGTCCTTCAATAGTTTCTGTTGAAGCTGTAAAGTTTTCAGGGCCTGACCAGTTTAATGTTAGGTCCGGATTATCTGACGAGGTTGCTATCTTGATTTTTCCATTTGGTTTAAGGCAATCAGAATTATCCATAAGATCAATCATACTCACATTTATAGCAGGACCTGATTCATCTGTAACCACAGGAGCCTGCGGGCTAGAGGACAACATAGAAACCGAGCAACCTGTACCATTGTCTTTGATGGTAAATCCATATCGACCAGATGAAAGGTTGTCTGGATCTTCAACACTGGATACAATGGCTTGTTCATCGTTGATCCATGATACCGAAAAGGATCCTGTTCCAGAAGGGGTAAGGTCAATTGATCCATTAAAAGGAGCGGCACATGCAGTGTTGGCAGATGTCGTAAAGGTAAAGGAGGGTGCTATGGTTTTTTCAATAATCTCATAGGACTGGTAATTTATACATCCTGAATTTTCATCGATAACATACAGACTATACTGACCACCTTTACTGTTTTGGAGATCTTCTGTGTAGCCAACATAAGAACCCTTGAGTGCATCGTACCAGTAATATTTATACTTGGAAGAACCACCCGTAACGGTTACGTTGATGCTTCCATTGGGTGTTAAACATGACGTGTTATCAGTCTGACCTAACTTTGTCACCGAAAGGTTCACCAGATTTTTGACGGTGACGGATTTTGAAGCCGAACACCCTTTTTGCGTATCGGTGACTTTTACAGTATACTGACCAGCTTTTAATCCGGTTATGTTTTTTTGTATTACTTTATCATTGTCGGGCAATGTCCACTCATAGGTATAAGATCCGGAACCACCCGTGGCAGATATTGCAATGGCTCCATTCGGTACATTACAATTACTATTGGATGTGATGGTGCTTAAAATTTTAAGATCAGAGCCTACCTCAAAGTTGCCCTGTCCTTTGCATAGGGAATTGTTTTTGTCCTTTGCATTAAGGAAGTAATATCCTGGGGCGAGTCCAGTAGCATCCTTGCTAGTGGAGACAATTTTGCCGAAGGCGTCAGACCAGGAGAAATCATAGTTTCCAGATCCACCCAAAACAGAGACTGAAACACTTCCGTTGGAAGTATTACATCCCGTAGCGTTCTGGATAACGGGCGACTGTACCGAAAGATAGCAACTACAAGGAGTGCTATCCTTAATGGTATAGGAGTAGGACTTGGACTTTGTCTGACCGTAGAGGCCAGTGGGCAAAACAAAGAACACGATTCCTCCTAGTAGGGAAAGAATACTGCTTCTCAAGTTAAAGTATAGGTTTAAGGTGAGGCGAAAGTATAGATTAAAGTAACCTATAACAATACTTAGCCTGCTAAACTGATTTATAGAGACTTAGAATACATTAGCTGAAGCTAATGTAACATTAAAAGGGGGTGAATGTATGCTGGGAAATCTGAGCTTTCCCCATAGAAATATGAATACCTAAAGAGGCCTGTAGCCCAACAACCATTATATCATCAAGAGCTGAGGATAAAAAAAGCCCGGTAGAATAATACTCTATCGGGCTTTTTTTAAGAATGGAATACATTATCTACGATAAGATTTCCGCTTCACGTTATAGAGTTTCCTGTTATTTTGAATTAAAAAGTTGGTAGGCAAGTAGAATTCAACTTTTAAGGTAAGGAGAAAGTAGCCATCATTCTTATCAGGATTTCCGCGTCTCGTGCCTACCGGATAGGGTGACAAAGTAGGATTTCCTTCTTGTCTTCTATCGGAAAGTGCAATGCGAATAGGATCTGTCCAAGTACTCTTATCTTGGTGAACGGTGCTCGCATCATCCATATAATCCGTAAAAGTTAATCTCCAGCCACCTTCCACAGCTACGTTAAAAAATGGGCCTGCTTTTACTTTCACACCCAAGCCGTACGGAATGACGGGTTGAAACCTGCTATACGAAACTCCTTCTGTTTGTAAGGGTTGAAGGGCATATTTGGCACCCTGATATTTCGCTTTAGGGTTCATGTACATCATGCCAATACCTGCAAATCCATAAACATTGAATCCGGGACGTTGATAAAACCGATGCCCCAAAGGGAATAAATTGACGGCTCCTGTTACATTGAGTTCAAAATTTCCTGATGTAAAAGATAAATTCCTGTTCTTTCTTCCACTTTCAGGATCTGCTTTTGCATCGTCACCACCTAATGAAAAGTAGTTCAATTCACTTCTCAAATTGATGTTAGGATGAATGAAATATTGAAGACCAACATTTACAGTTGGCCTGGCATCCAGATAGTCACCCTGGTTTTTAAGTTCGCCATAATAAGTTGAGGTACCTGCTCCGACAGACAGAATCAGCGATCGTTCCCTTCTTATGGAGTAAAAACTTTGCCCATTTGACAGGAGCGGAATGGCCGTTAGGATAACACCCAATGTTAGAAGCGTAAATTTTTTCATTCTGATGTTTTTCAAATTACAAGGTAAACAAAATAATGGTTTCATGCCACGTTCTCTTAAGCCAATACCTCTTTTACGCGGTCTGCAGCATCCTTTAGTAAAATAGCAGGAAATACCTTTAAGCCCGATTCCTTGATAATTTTAGCTCCTTCTTCTGCATTGGTTCCTTGAAGGCGTACAATGATAGGGACATGGATGTTGCCGATTTTCTTGTAGGCTTCAACCACACCATTTGCTACTCTATCACATCTTACAATACCGCCGAAGATGTTGATTAGTATGGCTTTAACATTGGGATCTTTAAGTATAATTCTAAAACCAGCTTCAACGGTTTCTGCATTTGCTCCTCCACCCACATCTAAGAAATTGGCAGGTTCACCACCTGATATTTTTATGATGTCCATGGTTGCCATGGCAAGGCCGGCTCCATTCACCATACAACCTACGTTGCCATCAAGCTTAATATAATTAAGTCCCGATTTGCTGGCTTCAACCTCCAAAGGATCTTCCTCCGATGTGTCTCTAAGCTCTGCAAGATCTTTATGTCTGTACAAGGCATTGTCATCGAGGTTTACTTTTGCATCGACAGCCAAAATTTTATTATCGGATGTGCGCAGCAAAGGATTGATCTCAAACATAGAGGCGTCAACTCCCAGATAGGCATTGTAAAGTGAATGAATAAATTTAACACCTTCTTTAAAAGCATTACCTTCCCAACCTAAAGCAAAGGCAACCTTCCGCGCCTGGAATGGCTGAAGTCCAATCGCAGGATTGATCCATTCTTTAATTATTTTTTCGGGTGTGTTCTCGGCTACCTCTTCGATGTTCATTCCACCTTCGGTAGAAGCCATTATTACAGGGCAGCTTTTAGCTCGATCCAAAAGGATACTCATATAATATTCCTTTGGCTCATGTTCGCCTGGGTAGTAAACATCCTCTGCAATCAATACTTTATTGACAACTTTACCCTCAGGTCCTGTTTGATGGGTAACAAGTGTGCCGCCTAATATGGCTTTTACTTTTTCATGAACTTCAGCAATGCCCTTGGCAAGTACAACACCTTTCGATCCCGTTTCCTTCACCGTTCCTTTGCCACGACCACCAGCATGAATCTGAGATTTCAAAACAAACCATTGGGTGCCGGTTTCGGCCTGTAATTCTTTTGCAGCGGCAACGGCACTATCGGGTGTGTCAGCGACTATCCCACGTTGAATGGAAACGCCAAATTTCTTTAGAAGCTCTTTTCCTTGGTACTCGTGTATATTCATTTATTAAGTGTTTAAAGTTAAGGCCAGATGCGTGCTTACGATCAGCAATAATACCTATACTTTTTTATATGGATATTCTCTGAATTTTTATTTTGGAGCGAAACTAGTTTATTTAACCCTTTATTTCAAGAAATCGCACCAATCAAAACATCATGCTCCAGGCAAAAGGTATATTTAAATCGTATGGTCAGCTTCAAGTTTTGAAAGGCATCGACATTAAAATTGAAAAAGGAGAAGTTGTAGCGATTGTGGGAGCTTCTGGAGCGGGCAAAAGTACCTTACTTCATATTTTGGGAACATTGGATACTCCAGATGGAGGAGATGTGGAATTGAACGGGGAGAGTATTTTCACACAATCATCAAAAGCGCTGGCGAATTTCAGAAACAAGAATGTTGGGTTTGTCTTTCAGTTTCATAATCTATTACCTGAGTTTTCGGCTTTGGAAAATGTAATGATCCCTGCGTTGATAGGAGGGAAACCAGAAGGGGAGGCGAGAAAAAAGGCTCAGGAACTACTAAAAGTGCTCGGCATTTCTGGAAGGGAGATGCACAAACCATCGGAAATGTCAGGGGGAGAGCAGCAGCGAACTGCCGTTGCAAGGGCTTTGGTTAATGACCCGATCATGTTGATGGCGGACGAGCCCTCTGGAAATCTCGATTCAAAGAATGCCTTTGAACTACATAAACTGTTTTTTGAACTACGCGAAAAAATGGGTCAAACATTTATCATTGTTACGCACAATGATGAGCTAGCCGGAATGGCCGATAGAAAACTCGAAATAAAAGATGGAATGATTTTATAAAAAAATAGGGAGAGCCCCTCATACCAACGTCACTTACCTGCTCTCCCTCCTGGACTCCTTAGCCATGCCTCACCTCGCGTAACCCCTACACTTGGCATGACTAATTCATCGCTTAGATTAATATAACGCAAAGGTAATGCAGGTGTTGTCGCTCATGAATTCGGATTGAGGGTAAATCAAATCAATGTAAGAGTTAGGCTCTTTTATCATTTTACAGCCTAATGTTCTTTTAAATTAATACTAAGATAGATACACTTAGTTTAATGATTATCAATTGATTATGGTACTAATCAATAGTTCTTATTTAATACTATGGATGAATTGAAAGAAGTTGTTCTGCTTCATCAACTTGCATAATTCCATCAGCATTTACCTCTTTAAGGCAAACGGTCTTCAATTCATTGATGAGCAGAGGATCGTATTTGGCAGCAACCCGAATGTAGTTGTCGGTGAATCCAAACATGCTTCCTTCTTCTACATCATTTTCAAAAAGAACCTGGGAAGTGCGGCCTATATTTTCTTCGTAGAATTTCCTTTTCTTTTTATCCGAAAGAATGTGCAACATCTTTGATCGATCAGCGCGTTCTTTTGAAGGAACGCGGTTAGGAAGATCTGCTGCTACAGTGTTTTGTCTTTCGGAGTAGCTAAACACATGGAGATAAGAGACGTTGAGTTCGTTTAAAAAGGTATAAGTTTCCAGAAAATCTTCGTGGGTTTCACCCGGAAAACCTACGATCACATCCACCCCGATGCAGCAATGTGGCATCAGCGCTTTAATGTTATTTACGCGGTCAACATATAACTCTTTTTGGTATCGCCTCCTCATGAGTTTAAGAATCTTATTCGATCCTGACTGCAGCGGAATATGAAAATGAGGAACAAACCTTTTTGAGGAAGCTACAAATTCAATAATGTCTGGGGTGAGCAGATTGGGCTCGAT
Organism: Cytophagales bacterium; assembly: GCA_038218385.1. GTDB lineage: Bacteria > Bacteroidota > Bacteroidia > Cytophagales > Cyclobacteriaceae > JBBRKB01. Next base: position 15,915 of record JBBRKB010000017.1, read on the forward strand.
AGATGAAATCCTGAACCGGTCGATCCCATCAACATTATCTAATTCCTTTATCAGATCAATAAAATGTTCTTCTCGTTGTCCGTTTTGAATACCGAAGTCGCCCGTGTTTACTCCAGTCAAAACAATCTCCCGCACTTCTGTATTGGCGATGGTTTGAGCGGTTGCTACAATGTTGTTAATACTATCGCTGCGGCTGCTCCCTCGTGCCAGGGGAATGGTGCAGAACGTACAGGAGTAGTCGCACCCATCCTGAACTTTCAGAAAAGTGCGCGTGCGATCATGTATAGAATAAGACGTATTGAATGTATTGGCCTGATCGATTTCAGAGGTAAAGGTTACTGATTCGGGTGTTCGCACAAAGCCATCAAGGAGTTCAATCAACCTGAATTTTTCAGAAGCTCCCAATACAGCATCCACCCCTGGTATTTCAGAAATCTCTTTGGGTTTTAGTTGGGCGTAGCAGCCAATAATGGCAACATATCCATCAGGAGAAATGCCTCTTGCCTCACGAACCACCTTTCGGCATTTCTTGTCTGCATTTTCCGTGACGGAACAGGTATTGATGATGAAGATGTCGGGGGTGTCATTGAAGTCAACCTTCTTATAGCCCTTGTCTTCAAACATCCGCGAAATGGTAGATGTCTCAGAGAAGTTGAGTTTGCACCCAAGGGTATAAAAAGCTACTTTTTTCACTTGATAAAAATCGTTTTTAAAATGGTCAGATGAAATCTCCTACCCTTATATTTATCATTCCTCTGGTGAACGTAACATGGAGATTTCATGGTCAAGGCTGCAAAGGTAGATTTCCCAGCCAAGGCTTGCAAGTTGGAATTCACAACACCTAAAAGCTTACTTACTTTTGGCAGCGATTATCCTTCTATGATAGTTTATCTGGCCCAAATGATAACTCAAGTGTCCTTCCAGATGAATGAGAAGTAAGTATGCGTCATAGGAAAGCCAAAAATGTTATCGGGGAAGTTTGACTCCAGCATGGCTTGATCAATGTTTGAAGTGTGTCCAAAACAACAGCGCGTGTCTTGGATATCTGCCTGATCAATTCCTCCATGGGAACATCTTTTGATGAGAACTCCAGATCCCGTGTGCGCACATAGTCAGAGCCACCCATTGCTTTACCAATGAAATGTTGAAGGTTGCCACACAGGTGTAGACAAAGGTTGCCGCCAGAGTTCGTGATTTCATTTTCGATTACCCACAACGATGCTTCAGATGGGTAGCGTTTTATTTCTTCTTCTAATTTGTTGAGATCACGCTCATACAACTTGCTAAGGCAATCAATAAACAATTTTTCCATGCTTACACAGATTGTAAGTATTGCTCTACGCCACTTATTTTTTGATCGAGGATTTTCGTAACCGCCTCAAATTCACCTGTTGATTTAAGCGAAGCGTTTACACTAATGTAGAATTTGATCTTCGGTTCTGTTCCGCTGGGGCGAACCGATACTTTGGTGTCGTCTTCAAGATAAAACTGGAGCACATCGGATGATGGAAAGTCCAATGAAGTTTCTTTTCCCGTAAGGAGGCTCTTTTCTTTTAAGATTTTATAATCCAGTAAGCGAGTGACTTTACTGCCGATGATCTCAGTGGGAGGATTGTTTCTGAATTTTTCCATCATGGCCTTTATTTCCTGTTCGCCTTGCTGGCCTTTTTTAGTTATGTTCAGAAGATTCTCTTTATAGTAACCATACTCTACATACATTTCAATAAGCCAATCGAAAAGGGATTTTCCTTCATGTGCTGCGCTGGCTGCCATAGCGGCAAAGAATGCGCAGGCAGAAACGGCATCTTTATCGCGCACAAAATCGCCAACCATGTATCCATAACTTTCTTCACCTGCGGCAATGAAGCGTTCCTTTCCTTCCAACTTGCCCATTAACTCGGCTATGTATTTAAAACCGGTTAATGTATTATAACAGTTGATGCCTAATGTGGCTGCCATGGTATCCACCAGCTCAGTGGTAACAATGGTTTTGGCAATGTAGGCGTTTGATGTATCGTCAAGATTTTTCATGATAAAGCGCATCATGAGCGCGAATGCCTGGTTGCCATTTAGCAAAATGAACTCCCCATCATTGTTGTGAACACCCATGCCCACACGATCCGTATCTGGATCGGTGGCCATGACCATCGTTGCGCCAACTTTTTTTCCTTGCGCAATCACAAGTTCCATAGCTGACTTCTCTTCCGGGTTAGGAGATTTTACGGTTGGAAAGTCTCCGTCCGGTTCGCGTTGTGCTTCAACAATAGAAAGATTGGTAAAGCCAATTTGCCTGATACATTCTGGCACCATAGTAATGCCGGCACCGTGAATGCTGGTGTAGACCAACGGAATGTCGGCATGTTGTTTAATGATTTCTTTGTTGGGAATCAGGCGCTTCACCTCTTCATAATAGGCGGCTTCTACATCGGAACCAATGGTTTTAATGTTGGCTGCAATAGGTTCAAACTTTACGTGTTCAAAAGATGTAATTGCGTCTACCTCTTTAATAATGTTTGTGTCATGTGGTGGAACTACCTGTGCGCCATCATTCCAATAGGCTTTGTATCCGTTGTACTCTTTGGGATTGTGTGATGCCGTGATTACTACGCCACTATCACATTTCAAATACCGAATGGCAAACGAAAGTAGTGGGGTTGGACGCAGTTCAGAAAACAAATGGACGGTAATGCCATTCGCCGAAAATACATTGGCTGTTACCTGTGCGAAAAATTTACTGTTGTTGCGGCTGTCATACG
>JBBRKB010000018.1:0-17768 GCA_038218385.1 Cytophagales bacterium
CCAACTTGATATTTCATTTCTATTTGTTCAGAGGTGGTGTTGTAAAAATAATAGGCTGGGTTGAGATGGTTGGTTACATTCTGAATATCCAAACGCCACTCCGTTGTGAAGCGCGGTTTGTTTCTTCTATAAACCATTTGGAAATCAGCTCTAAAATAATCCGGCAGTTGTGGGTTGAATGCGTTTTGCCAATCATGTACCTGACGATCTTCTTCAACAGATTTTTCAAAATCAATTGGAACGTATCGCTGTCCGCCAGCACTTGTTATTTTGATATTAATACCGAGCATATCCTTGCCATCACCCATGTAAAATTCTCTCCCGGCAAGCAAATGAATATTGTAGTTGCCATTGTAAGATGAATTTCGTTCAGGCCCATCCGCTATTCGAAACTTAGATTGGTACAATGATCCGTTAACTATGTAGTAAAAATTTTTTGAAAACGATTTCTCAAGAGAGATCTCAATTCCATAGTTTCTTCCTCTTCCCGTATTCAATAATGTATCCGATATAAAACCAGAGTCTTCATTGATAGTCGCATAGACTGCACTTGGGTCAGACAGTGCTGGTGCATTGTACAACGCCTGAAAGTATCCCTCGAAATGTAATGTATGTCCACGGCGAAGCGTCTGATCATAACCAACTACAAAATGATTTGCTCGCGTGAATCCAAGATTTTTATTCACCTGCACTTCATTGCCTCCAACCTGGTGATCACGTGCGAGATAGTATTGAAGGTTTTCTATTCGGCTATGTTTACCATAACCTGCGCTAAATGTTTTGTCAGATGCAACTTGCCAACGAATACCTGCCCGTGGCTCAATCGAGAAATCATTTGTTAATCCAAATTGGATAAAATGCATGCCATAAACTCCCGTTAGCGATGGTGAAAAATTTTGCTCGGCTGATAAAAATGTTTGCGTTATTCCTGTATTGCCTCGCTCTTGAAAATTTATGATTTCCTGATAAGCCTGATTGTTTGGATCAAGGTTTCGTAAATAGAAGTCATAAAATAATCGGCTGTAAATTATTCCACCTTTGATATTGAGATGATCAGTTACAATATGCCTTGCTAAAAGTGATGCACGCACGTAAGACTTATCGTAGTTCTCTTCTACTTTCAATAGTCCTGCACTCAACCCCCCTATTTCGTTAGACCTGGAAATGTTTGTTCCCGATGCCGAAACTGCCGCAGTAATGGATGTCTTTTCACTTAGTATTTTATCATAGGTCACTCCGATCATTCCCATGTCCGAATAATCGTTTGAAAGAGCTGAGGCGTTTTGCTTGTTTGACTCACTGAGTCCTCCTATTCCAAAAAAAGAAATACTTCCGTTGTTGTTTGTCGGGTAATTTAGTTTGAACGAAAGATCCTGATAGTTTTTAAATTCGCCTGCCTCATTTAAATCAACTCCCATCTTATCCAGAATGTTCAAAGTAGAGTATCGGTAGTTCAGAAGATAAGAAGAAGAGTTTCGTTTACTCAACGGACCCTCCGTAGATGCTTCCACTCCTAGTACACCAGCCTGAAATGAATGCTCCCTTCGTTCATTGTTACCTCGTCTCAACTTCATATCAAATACGGCAGACAAAGCATTTCCATATACCGCCGGAAATGCACCGGTTAAAAAATTAGAGTTATCAATAACATTAGCACTTAACACACTGACGATACCGCTGGAAGATCCTTCCGTTGCAAAGTGATTTGGATTAGGTGCTTCAATTCCATCAACTCGCCAAAGAACACCTCGGGGTGAATTTCCACGCACGATCAACGCGTTACGCTCGTCACTTGCGCCCGTAACTCCCGCGAAACCAGATGCCATTCGAGCAGGATCACCTAGGCTTCCCGCATACCGCTTAGTTTCCTCAACCGAAAAAGTACGAGCACTTACAACCGCGCTCTCGTTAAGAATTGACTGTTCATCCTGTTCGGCTGTTACTACCAACTCTTCCATGGCAGTTATTGATTCGTTCAGTTTTATTTCCAGCACTAGTTCCTTACCTGTACCGAGTAAAACATTAAAAAGTGTCCTTGTTTGAAATCCGACTGATGTAATACGAATTGTTGTACGACCGACCGGCACATTTATAATTCGAAAATTTCCTTTTTCATCAGTTGTTCCACCAAGCAATGGACTTGTATCAACGAGAACAATGTTTGCACCAGGAATAGGCAATTCGGATTTTTGATCGATAACAATACCCCGCACTGTTTGCGTTAGTGGCGCAGGGGCTTTCCGGAGTATGATACGGCCATTCACTTCTTTGTACTCTACTCTAAAATCTTCAAATAGCTTGGTGAGCACTTTATTCAATTCTTCATCTTTAACTGAAAGGGTTACTAACTCCTGAACGGGCACGATATCATCGCTGTAAGAAAACGCTACCTCTGCCAAACTACTTATTGTCACTAAGGCTTGTTCCAATGGTATATTAGAAAAGGAGACTGAAATTTTTTTCTCCAGCACATTGGATTGAGCAGAAGCCCAAAGCGGTGATAATAGCAGAAATAAGATTAAGTAACGCTTCATATAACTCACATCGTGTCTTACTAATTCTTCTTCAAGCTTAACCTAGTTCACGCATCCGGTTCCTTCGAAGGTATAGTTCTTGTCTTGATGAATGATATCCAAATCAAATGCAATACTGATGGCTTCTATTACTTCATCCAATGTTGGGTTTTCAAACGAACTGGTAAACCTGCATTTTTTCAGTTCGAGATTTTTAACGCTAATGCTAATTCGAAAATATTTCTCCAATGTCTTGGCTACATCAACCAGGTTTGTCTTCTTGAAAATTAATTGTTTAGTCTTCCAGGCAAGCAGGTTAGAATCTGGCGAACTTTGTAATAGAGCATTATTTCCTTTATCAAAAACGCCATGCTCTCCGGGATTCAGTACAACTAGCTCATCAGGATTATTTATAACTGAAAAACTTACTTTCCCCGTAACCACCACCACCTCCTCCTGCGATTCTTCTTCGTATGCACGAATGTTAAACGATGTTCCCAACACTTTTACCTGGCTTCCAGATGCGTTCACGATAAATGGTTTCTTCAGATTTTTTTTTACCTCAAAGAAAGCCTCGCCTACCAATTCTACGTAACGATCCCCATTGTCAAAATCTGAAGCGTACGTGATCTTACTATTCTCATTAAGCCATACTTCAGAACCGTCAGGAAGAGCAAGTTGAATTCTTTCTGCTCCACTTTTCATCACGATCATTTCCGATTTATTCACATGCTGATAAATCAGAATAAAACATACCATTAGAAGTGTAATCGAAGCAGCAACTTTAAGAAATAGAGACCGGGAAATCGAGAACGTCTTTATCTTTTCTTCACCACCATCCAATGTGCTTTTCAGTTTGCTTAGCTCTGATGCGGTATTAAAATCCGGTATATCCACACTGCTTTCAACATTCCATATCTCCTGGTAGTCGTCTGATAATTTTTTATTTTCAGGAGATAGTGCCGTCCATTCCTTCAACTGAAGTTGCTCCTCGTCCGTTGCTGTTCCGGAAAGTGATTTTAAAATCAGTTGCTCGTAATGCTCAGACATGAATTACGTTTTATGTAAATGAATATCAAATGTAATAGTATCTACATTATCTTCATTTTTAACAATAGTTAAAATTCTTTCCTGCGCCTTTGACGCACTTGCCCACGGATCAGTCGGGATGAATGGATCTTCCCTAAAATATATTTGCGAAACCAATTCACGATGCCCGGGCGCTTTTATTCTAAAATGAATGTGGCTTGGGCGGTAGACACTACCATTTAAATACCTACCCGGAATAATCGTTTTAAACCGATACGAACCATCCGTTGTCGTCACATACTTCCCACGAAATAAATATTTTTCAGAACTATCGTACACACCGTCTTCATCAGCATTCCAAATTTCAACCTCGGCCTCGTTCAATACATCATCACAGTGACTAAAAACTTTTCCTTCAATGATTAGAGGATCCGTTTCAACATTGGCCGGAATAATATTTTCTCCAATCGGAGCGCCTGCTTTATAATAAGGACCGAGAATATCATCCGTTGTCTGGCAATCATTGGGAGCAACCTCTGTTGTTTCGCTCCTACAACTACTCATTTCCGGTAATGAAACAGCAACTGCAAAAAGCGCTGAGGCTTTAATAAAATTTCTTCTATTTAGTTCTTTTGATTTCATTCTGCTTCTAAGGGATATATTTTACAAGAAAGATATCTAAATCACCATATACATAGGAGGGAGACGGGTAGCTGGTATACACCTCTCCAATCCCCTTCGCATAGTAATGAAGGATTGTGTAAATAAGAACAAATTCATTATCACGAAAATAGGAATAACTCACTTCCATTTTCATTACGTCATGGTATTCCACATCATTAAACGTTACGGTTGAATTGACTGCGATAACTTTATACGCTGTCAATGTAGTGCTGTCATTTTTAAAATGTTTCCATCCAGCATTGAGCCTGGCATTGTCATCCAAAAATAAGTACTCCTTCGAAAAGCCTATGTATAAGTCATGATTTCTGCCATAGTATTTCCCGCCCTGCTTTCTTATCACCTTAATTAAGTTGCCATCTATATCGACAACTTTCTTATACTTTAGTGATTCGATGAGGGTATCACCTTTGATAACATTTACAGCGGTATCCCACCATGCCATTGTTGAATGATCTGAGGATGAATATTTCTGAGCGTATTCCCACCTGGCATTCTCTTGAAGAGGGAAATAATCTCCTCTCATTTCTACTTTTTCTCCTTCATCACATCCAACAAAAAGTGTTGCGCAAAATAGCGCAAAAATTAATCTAACCATGTTCATAAGCTTTCATTTGGTAATAAGACAGCTCATAATGCTCGTACCTCCCCCTATGAGTAATAATTATTTTTTATTGAATGACTACGGAAGATAATCCTTTAATGCGACCCGTAATAGCCTTAAAGCTTTCATCATCTCTTTCTCCACCGCCTTTTCTGAAATATTTAATCCGGCCGCAACATCTTTGTACGACATTTCTTCATGTCGCACCATTTGGTAAACGGCCCTTGTTCTTATTGGTAAATTTTCAATCGCCTGGTTGATTCGCAACGACAATTCCTTTGAGTCGTCCTGATGCTCAACACTACGCTCCCCAATCTTATTAAACTCATTCATGGTTGAATCCAGTGACAAAAATTTTTTCTTACTTTCAAGGTGATTGAGTGAGGTATTGACAACGGCTCGTTTAAGATAGGCTTCAAGAGAAATGGTTATATTCAGTTGGTCTCTATTTTTCCAAAGCTTGATAAATACTTTTTGGACAACATCCTTGGCTTCATCCGCATCACCAACCATGCGAAAGCTTACCCGACAAAGTATGGAATGATAGTTAAGAAAGATGGCACTAACAGCCGAGTGGTCATTTTTTCTTACAGCATCAATAAGATTTTTTTCTTCAAGAGAGATCACTGTACACGCATTCGTTGACAACTGCTTTTGCGAATGTATATATCTGTCAACAGAAAACCATTGATACCTCAAGAATGTTTTTATAAAAAACATCAGAGATTTATACGCAGGGCTCAACCGTCCCTATTTCGATTAAATAAACCTGAAGACAATCTCGTTCGAAAATTATATCAATTATCCGAAAAGTTCGCGTGTATACTTGTCGCTATACCTATCCTAAATCCGGTGTTGAGGTATTGCCCATCTCGAAACGCCGCTGCAACTTCGAGTCGGAAAATTCTTAATATGCCATCAATAGAGTAGCCTACCTCTGTATAATTTTTTGACGTAGGGGTGGCCAGGTAATTCACAAAAACATTTTCACGAATACCTGTTAACCGTACCAGCGGAATGGTGGTAAACAAAAACTTACGGAACTGATAATGTACATTTGCTGAAAAATATTTGTCAGCTGTACTGTACAGATAATAATCCATCAGGCGATAACTGCCTACAGGATCACTCGTGCTGAAGGGCGTGAGGTTGCCGAGAAAATGTTTGTAATCCATAAAGTACATTTTGTTGGTGTTTAAAAACGCACCACCCAACAAAGCAAAATCAATCTTGCCACGTACACCTACGTTAAAGCCGTGCTTCACACCCAATTCAATTTGATCGAAGTCTACATCGCTATTCAAAATAGAATTGATTCCTTTTTTATAATTAAATGAAAGCGTGGGTGACGACTCATCAATCTCATGCTTATGTCCATTGTAAATTCTATATTTCAACCAAGGACGTGCAGCAATACCAAAGGATGCTATAAACGCATCATGTTCATCAAAGCCCGTATTTGGCAACTCTATATTAACAGGTCGGTTATCGGTATACCCTTCCATGTTGCTATTCTTAATCCATGTATAATCCGTGGTGTTAAACAATTCCCTTCGCCTCATCCACGAAGTAGATGCACTCACAGTGATAAAAGGATTCGCTCGTTTTCGATACTGTATATCCAGATAGTCACGTTCATAAATTTTCATGAGGTTCTTTTGCAGAAATAATGTGGTGAGAGTATTCACGATGGGCCAGATAGGTTCATCGGGATTATATTGGCTAACGTACCTACCCCCATCTATCACCAAACTGTATTTTTTATTTCGCAAGCTGACGGATGTGTGACCGGAAAAGCTTTTAGACGAAAAGCCATAACGAAATGTAGGCATGATCTTAAACCGCGTTTTGTTCGTGTCTTGAACAATCGTGCCGAATGATATTTTATAAATAAGGTTAAAGCCCTCAACTGTATTAAAGCCTCCTCCCGGCGTATGGATCTTAAAATTCGAATGCTTAGAAATTTTATAGCTATCGCCAATCAAAATATCCCACGGCTGAAACCCGGCGTGCTTGGATTGTTTCGTAGTATCGCCTGCTTCTTTTTTTCGTTCGACCACCGACATGCTGTCGGCCTTTTCATAACCCTTAATCTCATCGCGCGTCAATGGCACTGGACGTAAGGCATTCCAATAGGTCGAATCTTTTTTATAGGCACCACTATCTATTTTAAAACTTATATCCGAAATAATCTCGGGAGCTTCTTGCTGCTTTCTCTCTTTGCGTTCGTACTCACGCATCATGGTGTTTAATTCTTTGCGTGTGATTTCCTTTCCTGACTCCAATCGCTTCTGCAACTCCTGTGTGTCATCAACATGGCGCTTCTGAATTTCTTTAGCGTGTTCCTGCTCCAGTTTTTCATCAATCACTTCCATCTTGTTGCTTTCTACATATAGTTCTGGGTTTAAATGAATCACATAATTGCTAACCGTTGATAAATAATTATAGGTAAACTCAAATCCTAAAATTTTTCCATCTACTTTAAATTGATGTGTCACAGGCATCCATGCCTTGTCATCGATGGGCGCATACATGGACTTGATCGCAACCTTGATTCCCATTTTCGTTGTGCTCACATCAAGGCTGTGAATCGCCCACCAATCTTCAACAATGTATATCACACCTTCCACCACATTATCACCACGCGAGCGAGGTGTTACCCTAATCCGGCTCACTTCATAGTCGCGGTCTTTAAATGTTCCGAGGTATTCAAATCGATAATAGGAAAAAGATTTTGGCGAAAGGGGAGAAATAGTTCCCGCAATTTCCGGTTCATAAAAACTTCCATATATAAATCGGTTGGGAGCTGTGTTGTTGTCTTTGCCATCACTGTGAATGGAGATCACTTTTTCTTCATACTTTCCCGGACGGGTATAGGTAACATCACTCACTGATTCAGAAATATAAACACGCCCTTTCTCCACACCTTCTTTTTCAAGGGCACGCTTGGCAAGCCAGGGATAATCTAAAAGTTTCCCTGTGCCTTTAATGTAGATGCGGGCTGTATACCCATCGAGTTGATTGCGATGGTAGTTCGCTTTCGCAATGGCCTTTCGCATGATGGTATAGGCCGGATCTTCATTGCCCGCGTTCACCGTCACGTTTTGCAAAACGGTCACTTGCGTTTTCAAAACAATGTTTACTTCTGTAAAAGTTTCTCCAACGTCTACGGTTCTTACGACCGTTTCAAATCCCAGGTATTGATAGACGACATCATATGTACCTGCTGACAATAAAATTTCATAGTAGCCATTTTCGTTAGTGGTTGATCCGGTGCCGGTCTGCTTTACAAAAATAGAAGCGTAGGAAAGTACTTGGCCATCGTCTGATTTAATTGTGCCTTTAATACCGGAGGCAAAAGAATACGTGAATGCGGAAATTAAAAGTAAAGAGAGGAGTAGTAGTTTTTTCATCTATCGGTAAAATTGTTTATCCCGGATCATTTCTTCCACAGGATCAGGAACCAGATACCGTATCGATTGATTTTTTCTGATACAACTCCTGATAAATGTGGCTGAAATATCCAGCAATGGTGCTTCCACCAATCTTACGTTAGGATGGTCTTTTAGTTCGGAAAGTTGCATCTGCGGACGGGGATAAACATATAAACCATAATCTTCCAGAATGCGCTCATGGTTTTTCCATCGTGTAAACCCGTGCAGATTGTCACCCCCGATAATGACCTTGAATTCTTTTTCCGGATGTTTTTCTTTTAAATGAACAAGGGTGTGAATGGTGTAGCTGGGTTTAGGAAGATGAAATTCAATATCCGAGACTTCCAATTTATAATTTTCATACACTGCGGCACGTGCCATTTCATATCGGTCGAATTCGTGCAACAAACCTTTGCTCTGCTTAAACGGACTTTGGGGAGAAACAACAAACCACACCTTGTCAAGATCGGTAGCCTCCACCATAAGGTTGGCAATGATCATATGCCCGGTGTGAATGGGATTGAACGATCCGAAGAAAAGTCCGATTTTCATATTAAAGTGTTAGCTCCGCTTATCATGCTCGTGGAATTTCTATTAAAACTTAAAAAGAAATTTATTAGCTCCTTTAAAATCAACCGTCTTACGTTGTAAAATAATTCGTTGTACACGTTTTCCGCCCCACTTCGTTTTGAAACTGCTATACTCCATCCCCTCGGTTGACGGATACTCCGTTGTCACACTCCATAGCTTAGGGTCATAAATAATAGAGAGCTTGGTGGTTTCATTTGCGGCTATCTTAATTTTTCCAGGTTCTGCTATATCCACATTGGCAACCGTCATAAAAATTTGTTTTACATCATCTGCCTTTGATAATTGATAGGCTTCACTGAGTTCTATTACATTGTTTTTTTTGTCTAAAGAAATTTTGCGTGTCCAGCTTACTACACCAGCCTCTTCCGGATAGCTCTTTGCGATATCTAATGTAAGTGCGGCCTTGCGAGTATTATTTATATATGAAACATCATTTGACTCAAACTGTCTACCAGCCTTTTGGCCTATGCCATTTATAATGGGAAGGTTATGAAAATTAGATTGTGTAAACCACAGATCATACCGTTGGGCTGAAAAAGTACGTGCTGTATAATTGCCACGTCCTGCATCAACAATCAGAGGTTCTCCGTCTTTATAAATGATAAAATCCCCAGCATCATTGTGGTTGTGACTTTCGGCATTGTGCCCTCCATGTGCCGCCACATACACACCATTTTTTCCGCGGGCCGTCATTACCTGTATGTCCGATATCCATGAATTTTGAACCGGTTGGTATGGATAAGGTTTTTCATTCACGCGACTTATCGTTAGCAAGTTCTCCACCCTTCTCATGCGATGATGGCCGGTTACAGTGGTTGATGCGGAAGGAAAATTCTTAAATGCCCACTGCCCGAAGCCAATCATTTGTGGATCGTTCATGGCTTTTCCAATCCTAAAGAGCAGCAAACCATCAGGCCTAAGGGTGGGATCTGCATCAGCAAAATTTGTAAAGTATGAACCTGAAATATGTGTTTTATAAACATAGGTGAGCATCTTATTGACAAGTTCATTATCGTAAACCGTTGGCAGGCCTTGCGTAGACTTATACAACAATTCAAGACATTCATATACGGAGGCACCCGCTGCAAACCAATAGCTTGGACCTTCATCACAACCACCGTCAGGGCCAAGTCCATTTAAGTAAGCATCCAACCCTATCAGGGCTGCATGTAGCATTTCAGCCTGGCGATTTTCATCTTTCTCCACCAATAACGAACCCATAATCCAATTGGACATGATCCATGGGTTCCAATTGTTTGGTGCATTCTTACGGCTCATGTAACCATAGTCCGATGAATTTGTAAGCATGGGAACAAAAACGCGCTCGTTTGCTTCTTTATAAATTCGCTTTCTGATTAAGGGATTAATCGCATCCAATTTTTCTCCGATGAAATAATCTACCGTACCTAACAAGGCAAGCGTTTCCGCAGAAAATAAATCTACAAAAGGATTTTCAACATCGGGCAAGCCAGTAGCCCTGATGTGAGCAGGAACACCCCAATAGCTTTCTTCACAAATGGACCAAACACCATTCATGATCTGTTCTGTAAATCGATTCTTATCCTCCATGGTTTCCGCGAGAACAAGTTGAAACAATACATTACGTTTGGAATAGGATATATCGCCATGGCGCGTTCGGTCACCACTGCGAACAAAGTCTAAGGAAACCGTTGCCGAGATGGCAGGAAACTCATAGGTAAGGTAACGTTCTGCATCCGCAATGATTCGGACTATTGTGCTATCAGGAATTGCCGACTTCCATTGTTCAGATGTTTTTGGATAGGGCTTCCAATCGCTAAGGGGGATGAGTTGTTTTTGTATCGCATCCAGGGAGTAAGCGTTGGCTAAAATATTTCGGTCGGTCACCTGCGCGTTGGTTACGTGCAGTAATAACACCAGTAGGGTGGACAGAATAATTTTTTTCATTGTACGACCTTTATTTTTTAATGGAAAAGATACCTTCACGAACATTGTCTTTAAGGTACAAAAATGAAATCAACATTCAAGAAAGGGAATTACTGAGACAACAAAGCTAACTTTTAGCAAAGTTTCTAGAGGGGTTAAGGGAAGAAATGCTCATTCTCACGGCGTACGGTGAAGCGTTCTTCAAGCTCATTTCACTTTAAAGGCCTCGTACAATTCCTGCGCTTCAGCCAATGATTTTTCCAACTCTTCATTCACCAGCACTTCATCAAACTGATCCTGAAAAGACATTTCAAAATTTGCTTTAAACAATCTCCTCGAAAGACTTTCTTCAGACTCCGTGTCTCGATCGCGGAGGCGTTCCTTTAAAATTTCCAGGGATGGCACCTTAACAAAAACGGCTAACGCTTTATCGCCAAAATATTTTTTTAGGTTAACCCCACCCTTCACATCCACATCAAAGATCACATTTTTTCCTTCGTCCCAAATGCGTTGGATTTCGGATTTTAGTGTACCGTAAAAATTTCCTGCATACACCTCTTCCCATTCAATAAAATTATTGTTGTCGATGTTATTTTTGAATTCATCGGGGGAGAGAAAATAATAGTCTTTGCCGTGTTGTTCAATACGGCCACGCTTGTCGCGTGTAGATGCCGAAATGGAAAAGCCCAGATCGGGGTTAGTCTGAAGCAAATGTTTTACAATGGTGGTTTTGCCAGATCCGGAAGGGGCACAGAAGATCAATGCCTTGCCCGACATTAACGAGCCGTGTTGATCATGCTACGTATATTTTCAATCAGCTCGGAAGGTGCTTTCTGCGAATTGCATTTCGTTTTCAGCAATTCACGTATGGCCATTTCAAGGTTATAGTTGTTGTAGCAGGGACGGCATGCATCCAAATGTTTTTCCAGAAAATGTTTTTGTTCTTCTGCCGTGGCTTCTCCATCTAAAATGGAATGCAAAAGTTCAAGACAAGATTTCTTCTCTTTCGGTTGGTTCTGTTCAGGTGTACTCATAGGTGGTTAGGCGTTATTGTAACCCATTTTTTTTGCGTATTCACTTAGCTTCTCTTTCAACAGGTTTCTGGCGCGGTGCAATCTGCTTCGCACCGTTCCGATCGGTATGTCCAGGATTTTTGCCATTTCATCGTACTTAAATCCTTCCAGATCACACAATATTATTACGGTTTTAAAATCAACATCCAGTGCATTGAGGGCGTTTGATATTTCGTCCCCAATCATGTCTTGCAATGCTTCCACACGCAAATCAGTCGTAATCTGCCTGTCAACATCCTCAGAGTTATAATAACTCTCCACCTCTTGATAATCTACCTTTGAAGGCTCCTTACTCTTCTTGCGGTAGTCATTAATAAAACTATTTTTTAAAATCCTGAACAGCCATGCTTTTGCATTAGTTCCTTGCTGAAATGAATTGATGAAACGATAGGCTTTTAAATACGTGTCTTGCAGCAAATCCTTCGAATCGTCCTCATCCATGGTGAGGCGATAGGCAAAGTTGTACATGGCGTTTATATGGGGCATAAACTCATTATCAAAAATACTTTGTCGCTCTTGATCGGAATAATTATTTCGCGGCGCCTCTTCTTGTTCTTCCATGAGTTGCAAATATAAAAACTTCGTGTGACTATGGTCTTTTAAATCTTGATAAGCTTGTAATTTTTATATTCTCCAATTCTCCAACCCGTCATTTTTTCCATGAATGCCAACACCCGATGCCTGGTTGACATTTGGCTTTTTTTAGGATCATATTGAAAATCCCAATTGTTTCTGGCAATGGTTTGAGCCATCACTTTGGGATGTGTGCCTTTAAACTGCTCTACCTGATCAACCTTTTGATAATCGAATTCAACCCCTTCTGGTATTTCCTTTTCTACTTCTTCATCTGTTTTATAAAAACTCGCAAAGAAGACGCTTTTCTCCCTCATCTCCTTTGGACTTCTTACTCTGAAATAGTGATATACCGGAACGTCAATCTTAACAACCTTTAATTTTTCTCCTTTCTCGCCGGCAGAGTAGTTTTCCAAAGATGTGTAATTTCTAAATCCTTGTGAATCTTTGTAAGCCCTGAACAGAGGATTATTTCGAATGGCCCTTATTTCAAAACGATGTACCTGTCTACCTGTTTGAATATGGTTATAATCGCCCCAAAAATTCAAAAAAGGAAAAAGCAAACCGTCTACCTGTGGGTATTTATCGTATGTAAGAATAGCTTCTTTCAATTTTTGTAAATCATCTTCATGTATAATTTCATCTACCTGGATTGGAATAACCCAGTCTCCCGTAGCGTGATCAAGTCCGATATTTGATTGTTGCGCGAAGAGCTTTCCGCCTGTTCTTAAATTTAAATCCCACACAGTATCAACAATGGAGATCTTAGCAGACCCGAGTTGGTCAATAGCCTCGCGGGTTCCATCATTTGAATCACCCACTACTACCACAATTTCATCAACAATAGGAAGAATCGATTGTATGGTCTGGATAAAAGGGTAAACAAACTGAAACCCGTTTCTAACGTATGTACAAGCACTTATCTTCATACTAATATATTTTTCAAATATAGGATATTATTAATGTCTGACTAAGGGCTAGTCATATTCTTCGCTGCCTCACGGCAAACAGGAACTGGTTCTAAAAGAAAATTCGCAGGACCGTTATGATCCCTGCGAATTTCTATTCTATACAATTTGAATTATCGGCTTGCCACCAGCCCAAATGATTTTACCATGTTGATACATTCTGCACGATATCCTTCTTTGTCATTTCCTTTTGATCCTTCGGCCAACTCAACGACAGATTCATAGGTATATCCTTTCACAAATTCAGATTCCCGTATCAACATCCCAAAAGCTGCGACTGAAGCCGACCATCTAAAATTATTTGAGGTCTTAGCCAAGGGTATGTTCTCATCAATCAATGGATGAACAATTAATTTACTTTGTTCCTTATCAGGATCTTTGTAGCGAAGCTTAATGGTCATCAGTTCTTTTGTCTTCAATGCCTGAGGATCAACCTTAGTCTTTTGATATTTCAACTCATCCGTTTTGAAAAATTTACTATCGACACCTACCGGAATGATTTCGTACAAGGCTGTTACCGTGTGACCTGAACCCATGTCACCCGCATCTTTTTTGTCATTATTGAAATCCTCATCTTTTAACATTCGGTTTTCATATCCGATCAATCGATACGCTTTCACTTTGGCAGGATTGAATTCAATTTGAAGTTTCACGTCTTTGGCAATGGTAAACAAGGTTCCACCAAATTCATTTACCAAAACTTTTCTCGCTTCGGTGATATTGTCAATGTAGGCGTAGTTACCGTTTCCTTTATCAGCCAATATTTCCATCTTAGAATCTTTGTAATTGCCCATTCCAAAACCAAGCACAGTGAGGAAGATACCATCTTTTCTTTTTTCTTCGATTAATCTTTCCATGCCGCCATTGCTTGATTCACCAATGTTAAAGTCACCATCTGTCGCCAGGATAACGCGGTTATTTCCGTTCGCTTTGAAATGTTCTTTGGCAATTTTGTATGCTAAATTAATTCCAGCCCCACCAGCAGTTGAGCCGCCAGCCTCAAGATGCTCAAGGGCTTTAATGATTTCTTTTTTATTTTCTCCCGATGTTGGCTCTAACACCATACCCGCTGCACCTGCATACACAACTATCGATACATAATCTTGCGGACGAAGTTGATCCACCAACATTTTGAACGACGTTTTTAAAAGTGGAAGTTTGTTTGGATCACTCATAGAACCCGATACATCGATAAGAAAAACAAGATTGGATGCCGGTAAATTTTCGGTTGGAATTATTTTTCCCTGCAAGCCAATGTGCACGAGTTTATGTTTTTCATTCCATGGCGCTGAAGAAATTTCTGTTATTACATTAAAGGGATGTTCATCTTTTGGCTGATCATAATCATAGTTAAAATAATTGATCATCTCTTCAATGCGCACTGCATCTTTAGGAGGACGCTGCCCATTGTTTATAAACCTCCTTACGTTGCTGTAAGATGCTGCATCCACATCGATGGAAAATGTTGAAAGCGGAACACGTAACGCATCATGAAAAATATTTTCGTTTAT
Source organism: Cytophagales bacterium (assembly GCA_038218385.1). Taxonomy (GTDB): domain Bacteria; phylum Bacteroidota; class Bacteroidia; order Cytophagales; family Cyclobacteriaceae; genus JBBRKB01. The sequence goes on from JBBRKB010000018.1 coordinate 14,883, forward strand.
GCCATCATATTCTTCTGTGTTCCAATCTTGCGGCGCACGCTCTTGATAGTATGCCGGGGAGCTGGCGATAGGATGACGTTTGTCCCTTCTGGATTGCACGCCCGCAACGGCTCCTGAAAGAATGCCTCGTTTTTGTTCGCCATATCCTACCACAACAACTTCTTCCAATGAAGCCACATCTTCTGAAAGTTTCACATCAATGGTCATTTTTTCTCCCACCTTAATTTCTTTACTAACGTATCCAATAAAAGAAAAGACAAGTGTTGATCCCGTTGCCGGAACCGTAATTTGATAGTGTCCCTTGGCATCTGTAACAGCTCCTTTCGTGCTGCCTTTCACCAAAACATTTACGCCGGGCAGTATACTTCCATCAGAAGCTGCTGTGACCGTACCTGTAATAACTTTATCTTCAACCGGGCCAAACGCCAGCGAGATGAAGACTGAAACCAATACTATCCATCGTAAATTTTTCATAATCTTTTAATGTTTGATTTGGTGATAAGATGCTAGCGCCAATCAATTCCATAAAAAAATATGATTTTCTTTTTGAGGCTTGCTTGTGGGTTCATAAACACATGGTTATTATCGCATCCCACCAATTTAGGTTTGGTAATTGACAAATGCATTCAACCACTACACATCAGGACAAAACTGACTTAGAGCTCGTAGCGCTCTATAAAGATTCTGCCAGCCTCAATGTGTTAGGCATTTTATACGAACGCTACATGTCTATGGTGTACGGTGTGTGTTTGAAATACCTAAAAGACCGCGAAGAGAGCCGCGACATGGTGATGCAATTATTTGAAAAACTCGTTACCACAATCCCAGGGCATGATATAAATCATTTCAAAAGCTGGCTCTATGTGACCGCCCGAAATCAATGCCTAATGGCTCTACGTTCTAAAAAAGGCAAACATTTCGAAGAAATATCGCCTTTCCTTATGGAATCAAACCCCGGTTTGCATCCCGATGACGAACAGGAATTCGAGACAAATCTTACTACATTGGAAAAGTGTATTGGCGAGCTGGGTGAGGAACAGAAACAGTGCGTTGAATTGTTTTACCTCCAGCAGAAATGCTACAAGGAAGTAACGGAACTAACAGGCTTTGACTTTAATAAAGTAAAAAGCTTCATTCAAAACGGAAAAAGAAACTTGAAACTTTGCATGGAACGGAATGCATAACCTCGATGACGATATTGCAAAATACAACAAAGGTGAAATGAGTCCGGAGGAAATGCATGTGCTGGAGAAAAAGGCGTTGAACGATCCTTTTCTTGCCGATGCGCTTGATGGCATCTCATCTATTTCATCTGATGAATTAAAAGACGACTTAAGAAACCTACGGGGTTCCCTTCACCAAAAAATCAATGAAAAAGAAAAGCATGGATTTAATTGGCAATGGTCTATACGAATTGCTGCTGGTATTATTTTGTTGGCTGTGTGCGGTTATGTTTTAAACTCACTTTTTACTACCGATACAGTAGAGCCAAAAACACTTGCACTAAACAAGCAAGAAGAAAAATTGGAAACCCCAGAATCTCAACAATCAGTCGTAGAAGAAGAAATAAAATCAGTTGAAACCTCTGCCTCAAAAACTCCAACCGCTAATCAATCATTCTCTATTGAATCACAAGAAGAGAAACGTACTGCTGTAAAATCTGATGTGAAGCAAAAAGATTTTCAAGACGAAACTGTAATTGCCAATGAATTGAAGAACAAACAAACAGAAATATCAACAACTCCTGAACGTTCATCAGTAGCAGGTGCAGTTCAAGCGCCACTGCAAGCAGAAACATTTAAACTTGAGAAAGCTGACCAGGCAGAAGCGGTTGCCAGTGCACCCATTGAAAACACACTTGCAAAATCACGTGCCCGGAAAATGGCGCCTGCTAAAGAGTCCCAAGGATTTGTCAGTCCATTGGCTGAAGTATCACAAGATGAAATGATATCCAGAAAAACTATACAGGGAAAAGTGACGGACGCAGATGACGACTTGCCCATTCCGGGTGTCAATGTATTGGTGAAAGGAACCACTATCGGAACCGTTACAGATCTTAATGGCGACTACGAGATCTCGATTCCTATAAATCAAAACGACTTGATTTTTTCTTACATTGGAATGGAAACAAAAGAAGTTTCGTCAGACAAAACAGATGATGTTAATGTACAACTCAGTGCCGATGTATCTGCTTTGAGCGAAGTAGTAGTGGTGGGATATGGAACAGAAGATGAGACTGAATTTGAAGGCACTCGTTGGGAGTTGGCCGATCCCAATGGCGGCCGCAAGGAATATAAAAAATATCTAGAGCAAAGTCTTACCTATCCGAAATTAGCAATGGCTAATGATGTGGAAGGAAAAGTAACCATCCAATTTACCATTCAACCCAGCGGACAGTTAACCGATTTTCGTGTGGTACGCGGACTCGGATATGGATGCGATGAAGAAGTAATCCGCCTGATAAAAGAAGGGCCACAATGGAAACCCACCAAGCGCAACGATGAACCCGTGAAGGGAAAGGGGAAGGTGAAGATGCGGTTTAAACTACCAGAAAAAATTACGAAGGACAAATAAGGTACGAGGGCAGAGGTACTAGGTACAAGGGAGGTGCTCGGCCTCGTACCTCAAACCTAGTCCCTTCAAAACGTGGGGTGTACTGGGTTCGAACCAGCGACCTCTTGCCTGTCAAGCAAGCGCTCTAAACCAGCTGAGCTAACACCCCAAAAATGTTACAAGGGCAGAGGGACGAAGTACGAGTTACAAATGACAAAATACAAATGTAAAGTATTCTAGTGTGACCCTGGACTTTCTGATTTCAGTGCTAAATATAATTTTGCTGACAGGAAAATCTCAAGAAATTTCAGGAAAACAAGAAATTATTAAAAT
>JBBRKB010000019.1:0-17410 GCA_038218385.1 Cytophagales bacterium
GTTCAGCTGATTCATTTGTTACACAGCGGTTGATGAGTTCTTGTTCAACACCACATAGCTCTGGAAATTCTGAAAGCATACTTGATCCACCCAATGCTACAATCAAATCAGATGCGTGGCCAACAGAAGGATTGGCAGAGATTCCGGAAAATCCATCGGAGCCGCCACATTCTAAACCAATTGTCAATTTGCTTAATGGCGCGGGTTTGCGTTCGAGTTTGTTTGCTTCAATCAATCCTAAGAATGTTTCGCTGATAGCGCGTGCAAGAAGTTCTTGTTCCGATCCCTCTTTTTGTTGTTCGAGAACAATGAGCGGCTTTGAGAAGTTAGGATTTTTTTCTTCTAGTTTCTTTTTCAAAATATCTACCTGTGCATTTTGACATCCCAAGCTGAGCACTGTAGCACCAGCTACATTAGGATTGTGAATATATCCTGAGAGCAACGCGCAAAGCGCTTCAGAGTCCTGGCGTGTTCCGCCACAACCGCCTTCGTGTGTTAAGAATTTTATTCCATCAATATTATTAAACAGTTTGGATTGGCTCGTTGTTTTCTCAGTTGAAAGGGCAATGGATTTGATACTATCCATTTTTCCATTCTTATAATGGTTCACCAGATTGTGTACATAGTCCTTATAGATGTCTGACTTGCCAAAGCCAAGCTCGGCTTCGAAAGCATCCTTGATCACGTTCACGTTTCGGTTTTCACAAAACACAAGCGGCACCACCAACCAATAGTTGGCAACACCCACCTGTCCATCCGGACGATGATAGCCATTAAAGGTGATGTCTTTCCATTTAGAGACATCAGGCTTTGTCCACCCCGTTGTTGTGGTCTTTCCAGCAAATTCATTTGCCTTATGTTTTACATTTTCAGTGGTGATGGCTCCTCCCAAAGGAATGGGAGACAGTGCCTTGCCGACAGTGATGCCGTACATTTTTATCGTGCCATCCACTGGCATGTCATTGATCACAAACTTGTGTTTGGCCTGAACATCTTGTACGAGGGTGATTGTTTTCCCATCAAAGGAGACCTGCTCACCTGCTTTCAGGTCGGTAAGGGCAACTAAAACATTATCTTCGGGATGAATTCTTAAAAATTTTTTTGACATAGGATTAAATCTGATATCTTGCGCAATCGATTGCTCAATTTTACACATTAAAATGGATTATACAAACGCTAAACGGCTTTTTCATTTTATGATTTGTCGACTGCAAATAAATGAAATTTATGCGCACCATTGTTAATCGGTTTTTAACCAATTTCGACCTATAAATTAAATTTTTAATAACGATGACTAAAGTAGTAACCTTCGGTGAAATTATGCTCAGGCTGGCAACGCCTGAATACCTTCGCTTTTCTCAGGTGTCTGAATTTGAAGCGACCTATGGTGGCGGTGAAGCCAACGTTGCAGTGTCGTTGGCGAATTATGGAATGGATGCCTACTTCGTATCCAGTCTGCCCAAGAATGATATTGGTGATGCAGCTATCGGATCGTTGAGAAAGTACAATGTGAAAACAGATTTCATCCATCGCGGTGGTGATCGTGTTGGAATTTATTTTCTTGAATCAGGTGCAGTAAGTCGCGCTAGCAAAGTTGTGTACGATCGCGCGCATAGCTCTTTCGCAACGATGAAGAAAGGCTCCATTGATTGGGATAAAGTATTTGATGGTGCCAGCATGTTCCATTGGACGGGCATCACACCTTCTGTATCGCAAGCTGCGGCAGAGATGTGTCTGGAAGCATGTGAAGCTGCAGACAAAAGAGGAATTACCATTTCAACTGACCTTAATTATAGAGCGAAACTTTGGAAGTGGGGCAAGTCAGCAGGAGAAGTGATGGAAGGCCTGGTTAAATATTGTGATATCATTTTAGGAAATGAAGAAGATGCCGACATGGTGTTTGGTATTAAACCCGAAGGTGTTGATGTTACCTCCGGACATGTGGAAGCCGCTGCATTTGAATCGGTAGGTAAACAGATGATGGCGAAATTTCCAAAAGCTAAGAAAGTAATCATCACGTTGCGTGGATCCATCAGTGCGAGCCACAATAGTTGGGCTGGTGTCCTTTGGAATGGTAAACAATTATTCCAATCAACAACGTATCAGATTACACATATTGTAGATCGTGTTGGTGGTGGAGATTCATTTATGGGCGGATTAATTTATGGATTATTAACCTTCCCTAACGATGATCAAAAAGCATTGAACTTTGCTGTTGCAGCATCTTGCCTGAAGCATACTATTAAAGGCGACTTTAATTTGGCTACTGTTGAAGAAGTTGAGAAGTTAGTGAAGGGCGATGCGTCTGGGAGAGTGTCGAGATAAATGCTGCGAGTCTCTAGCTGCGAGCTGCGAGTAGGGCGTTTGTAAAGTTTAAGCTACGAGTTTCGAGCTTAGAGTAATTCGCTCACACTCTAAACACACACCCACACGGCTCGAGGCTCTTAGCTCGAGGCTCTTAGCTCATAGCTATTTATAACTATTAAATTATTTAGTAAAGTGAAAAAACATACGAAACAACATATACTGGATGCCATGAAATCTACGGGCATGATACCAGTATTTTATAATGCAGATATTGAAATTGCAAAAGGCGTAGTGGATGCAGCGTACAAAGGCGGTGTTAAGGTATTTGAATTTACCAATCGTGGCGGAAATGCTTTTGATGTATTCACGCAATTGCTAAAACATATTGAACAATATCCGGATTTGATTTTGGGAATTGGTACCATCATGGATGGTGCAATGGCAAAGAAGTTTATCGATGCTGGCGCCCATTTTATTGTATCACCAATATTAAAAGCAGAGACTGCCACTGCATGTAAAGCAGCTGATGTCATCTGGATACCAGGCTGTGCCACGTTAACAGAAATTGTAACGGGCAAAGAGTTAGGTGCTGATGTTATCAAAATATTCCCAGGTTCTGTTTTAGGTCCTGGGTTTGTTTCATCTGTACTTCCTGTTATTCCCGGGTATCAATTGATGCCAACGGGCGGCGTAGAGCCGAATGAAAAAAATCTTTCTGCGTGGTTCAAGGCGGGAGTCACGTGTGTCGGCATGGGGTCACAACTTTTCACCAAAGAGATTATGGCCGAAAAGAACTGGTCATTGCTTGAGAAAAATGTGAAGGACACTTTAGCTATCATCAAGAAAATAAGAAGTTAGTGTAAAAGGAAGCCTGTTGGCTTCCTTTTTTATTTATTGCATTTCAATCGATTACTTTAACTAAACCTGAAATTGTGGAAACTCAATCCTTAAACCAGAAGATGACTAACTACCGGTGGACCATTTGTGCGCTTGTCTTCTTCGCCACCACCATCAACTATCTGGATCGCAATGTGCTGGGGTTATTGAAAACTACGTTGTCGGACATTGGCATGTTTGGTGAAGACAAAGCCAATCAAGAACTCCTTTATTCCTATGTGATCATGAGTTTCCAAATATCCTATGCATTAGGTATGTTGGGTATAGGAAGGATCATCGACAAGATTGGTACCAAGCGTGGATATGCCATTGCCTTGTTTGGGTGGAGCATTGCAGCAGTTGGTCATGCTTTTGCCAGGTCGACCGTTGGGTTTGGGTTTTGGCGTGGCGCACTGGGTGTAACGGAAGCTGGAAATTTTCCTGCTGCGAACAAAACGATTGCTGTGTGGTTTCCCCAAAAGGAGCGTGCCTTTGCAACAGGTATTTATAATTCCGGAGCGAATATAGGTGCAGTAGTGGCACCGTTGTCAGTTCCCTTCATTGCCGAAGCGATGGGATGGGAGTGGGCCTTCATCATTACGGGTTTGGTCGGTTTGTTATGGTTGGTATTTTGGTTACTTATCTATAAAAGTCCAGCGGAAAAGTTGAAAGATGGAAAAGTATCACAAGCGGAATTTGATTATATACACAGTGATCAGGATGAAGCAGTGGTGGTCGATGAGACAAAAGAAAAAGTTTCATGGTTTAAACTTTTACAATACAGACAAACATGGGCGTTTTTCTTTGGAAAATTTTTGACAGATCCCATTTGGTGGTTTTTTATGTTTTGGCTGCCAGCCTTTCTGGAAGGTGAAAACGCGCGTCACATTGCTGATGGACAGGAAGACAAGGTAATTGCCTGGCCATTTGCAGTGGCTGTTGTGTATACGGTAGCCACCTTCGGAAGTGTATTTGGTGGTTGGCTTCCTAAAAAATTTATGAGCAATGGCATGGATGCCAGTAAGGCAAGAAAGACGGCTATGTTTATTTATGCATGTTTTCCATTGAGTGTTTTGTTTGCATCATCGCTAGGGGAAATCAATACCTGGTACGCCGTTGCTATGATAGCAATCGCCTGTTCAGCACATCAAGCGTGGTCAGCGAATATTTTCACGACGGTATCCGATATGTTTCCGAAGAAAGCCGTTGCATCTGTCACCGGTATTGGCGGCATGGCAGGCGCCTTTGGTGGTATGTTGATTGCGTGGGCTGCCGGCCTTCTGCTCAAACACTTTACCGAGCTTGGCGCGTTGGAAGATGGCTATAGCATTTTGTTTATTGTTTGTGCATTGGCCTACCTCGTTGCGTGGTTTGTTATGCACATGTTCGTACCTAAGTTTAAGAAGATTACGGACTTGTAAGCGAGCTATAAAACATTTGACATTACTGTTTAGATTAATCATCTCGTCTTTCCTTTGGGGAAGGCGAGATTTTATTTTTAATAGGGTAGCAGGTCTTAAATTTATTTGGGGATAGCGTGGACATGCTATGTATGCATGTCATTAGAAAGCGCACAGTCTCTAACGGCAAAGATATCAGAACTTTCCATTTTTCGGGAGAGCAATTACTCAAAGTGCGAAGGCATGTTGGTGAAAAAAAACACCAACATGGGCGAGGAAAGTGCGCAATCATGTTAGTAAAAAAACACCAACATGGGCGGAAGATAATGGGATTATTTAAGATAAACTTCGTTAATGCCTTTGAATTAATTTCGAATTGTGTTTCAGCTCCAAGGTAATCAGAATTAATAAGTATCAACTTGGCGGGATGACATAATTCTATTTACCCGAATGTTTTTTATTATCTTTGGTTATCACGACCACGAATTATGGAAACAATCATCATTGATGTGAGCAACCCGCAGGCCATAAAACTGCTTGAAGATTTGGAGGCACTCAACCTTATTAAGATGGTAAGCCGCCAAACCAGGAAAGGAGAAAATAAACTTTCCCAAAAACTTTATGGCAGCATATCCGATAGCCAGGCGGAAAATATGAAAGAAGAATTACGCCAAATGCGCAGCGAGTGGAACAGGGTTATTTAGTTGATACCAACTGCATTATTGATTTTGCAAATGGGAAACTTCCTGAGGCTGTAAAAGTATTTCTATCTACGGTGCTGGATGGGCAACCCTGTATTTCAATCATCAACAAAATTGAGATTTTAGGATTTTCAAATCCAGGTCAGGCAGTGTATGAAGTAGTAGAGGTTGTTTCCGTCATTGGGCTTACCGATGATATTGTTGAAGAGACCATAAAAATAAGGCGTATCCACAAGATTAAACTCCCGGATGCAATCATTGCGGCAACATCTGTCTGTAAAAACCTTACGCTTGTAACTCGCAATGCGTCAGACTTCAAAATGATTGCCGGACTTACCCTGATAGATCCATGGAAAGAATAAACTCAGAAATGAAAGTTTGTCCCGGAGAAATCGAGTGTGTAACCCTCATAGACCAAGGAAGTTTTTAGGTCTTTTTATAGTTAATAGGTAGAGGACAGCTGGTTTGGTGGTGGGGTAATGTCATTGACAGGCTTTTTACAAAACTGGTTTCTTCACAAACATCCCACTATAATATTGCCGATAGGCATACCCTATGAAAAGGTTCAATACAATCAAAATAACACCCATGAGCCAACCGGAAGGAACCAGGAGGGTATGATACAAGAATACATTTACACTAATTGGAAATAATACTACCGCGAAGAACGGTGCGTAGCGATTTATCAACAATGATATGCCGCCTATTATTTGAATCGATTTTATCATCGGATAAAAATACCCTATGGCAACAAGTGCAGCCTTAAATTCTGCCACAATTCCAGTATGGTGGGCATCGTATGGAATAAAATGTAAAAAGTAGTCAAGCCCGAAGACCAGATAAATAAATCCAAGCAAGATCTGGGAAATGAGTGTGGCTTTTTTCATAGGGAGTTCTGCGTTTGAATTGTATTGAGATACACGAACTATTTTAATCCCTAGTCGAGGCTTTTATAGTTCAATTAGAAGAAGTTCAGATGAAATTGATGTTACTTTTAATTCTCGTAATAATTGTTCGTTTGATTTAAATATTCTTATACTATGTTGTTGGTCGTCATATTCCCAAAATCCATTTGCCATGTAGTGTCCATCTGTTGGGGATAATACTAGGTATTCACATTTATTCAATGACATAAAGTTGTATGCTTGTCTAAAACGAGATGCTGGAAAGGTAGCATAGTCCGAAGGTCTATACATTCCATAACCTTCTTCATAAGATTCCACCCATGTATTAATTAATTCATTCGGGTAGTTTGAATTAAGTTTTAAACTCTCATCTGCTGAGCATGCACATGCAAGCAGTAATGTTAAAGCAAATATTTTAAGTGGGAGTACTTTCATATTCTTATGACACAAAATGTAGACTTTGGGTTGGATGCTGCCGAAGGCCAATTCTTATTCAGCCGCATTAAGAATCTCAGCAATATGCATGACGCGTAGATTGAGTTTTTGTCTCCTCACCAAACCTTCAAGATGCATCAGACACGACATGTCTGCGCCGGTAATAACTTCCACACCTTGTTGCATGTGATCTTCCAATCGATCTTGCCCCATCCGCACCGATATAGCTTCTTCACTTACGGCGAAGGTGCCACCAAATCCACAGCACTCGTCTGTGCGTGAAAGATTGGCCAGTTGAATGCCTTTAACTTTCTCTAAAAGTTGAAGTGGCTTGTTAAACACAGGCTCGTTTAGTTCGGAAGGAGTTGCCAAATGCAGTCCGCGCAATCCGTGGCAGCTTGCATGAAGGCCTACCGTATGGGGAAAAGATGCCTGGAATTCCTCTACCTTAACAATGTCGGTAAGGAACTCACAAAGTTCATAAACATTACCTTGAAGTTTTGATGCTTCATCCGTGTGGGTGAGATGGGCAAGATGTTGCTTCACATGCAATACACAACTGCCGGATGGCGATACAACATAATCAAAGGCCGCGAAATTTTTTACAAACAATTCTGCAGAACCTTTTCCATAACATTCAAATCCTGCGTTCGCCATGGGCTGCCCACAACAGGTCTGTTCCAATGGGAATTTAACTTTCATACCTGCTTTCTCCAATAGCTGAAGGGTAGCTACACCCACGTGAGGATAGAACTGGTCGATGTAACAGGGAATGAATAATCCGACGGTCATACTATTAGGAAGCTAAAATTTCATCCAACTTACGCATCAATTTTATACACACAAGGATATTTATTCATATAATTTAAATATTAGTTGGAGGCTTATTTTTAAAAAACTTTGTGATAGTGTAGAAAATCAGCACACAACAGGATGCTTAATACGCAAAGTTGAAATAGTATTGTGCAGAATTATTATTTTAGATACATATGGAAACTCTTGAAAAGACTTTTAAGTACGTGGATTATTTGTGGGACAAAGAAAAAGCGGCTGCCCTGGAAGGCGATGAGGTAGGCCTGTTGATCTATCGATCCAATATTTTGGGTGCCGACTTACGGATTACCAATTATGGAGGTGGCAATACCAGCTGCAAGACCATCGAAAAAGATATGCTTACCAACGAAGATACGGAGATTATGTGGGTGAAAGGTTCCGGTGGAGATATTGGAACATTAACGAAAGGTGGTCTCGCTGCTTTATATGTTGACAAACTTCATTCACTTAAAAAGATTTATAAAGGACTGGAATTTGAAGATGGTATGGTTGAGTTGTTCAATCATTGCATCTACGATCTAAATTCAAAAGCACCGTCTATTGATACACCGCTACATGCGTTCCTTCCTTTTAAACATATCGACCATCTTCACCCGGATGCAGCCATCGCTATTGCAGCATCGAAAGACGGAGAAGCGATTACAAAGAAAATTTTTGATGGACAAATTGCATGGGTGCCTTGGCAACGTCCCGGTTTTGATTTGGGATTGCAATTAGAAAAAGCACTGAAAGACAACCCCGGTATACGCGGCATTATGTTAGGTGCCCACGGGCTTTTTACGTGGGGCGATACATCGTACGAATGTTACATGAACAGTTTGGAAGTAATCGATAAGGCTTCCGAATACCTCAATGAAAATTATGGTAAGAAACGTCCTGTGTTTGGCGGTCAAAAAATAAAGTCGTTAGACAAAGCAAAACGCATCGAACAAGCATCGTTACTTTCTCCCGTGTTGCGTGGCCTGGCATCAAGTTATGCACGCATGGTGGGTCACTTTACCGATGATGATCGCGTGTTGGAGTTTATCAACAGCAACGATGTTGATCGGCTCGCGGCCATGGGTACAAGTTGCCCTGATCATTTTCTCCGCACAAAAATAAAACCCCTTGTGCTGACTATGCCAGCAGATGCTGACGTATCAGACAAGCAAGCGGTAAAGACTTCTTTGGAAAAAGTATTTGAAGAATACCGAGCGTATTACACAAAATATTATGAAGATCATAAGCATCCCAACAGTCCGAAAATACGTGACACCAATCCGGTGATCATAATCTGGCCAGGTGTAGGTATGTTCTCTTTTTCAAAAGATAAACAAACAGCACGTGTTGCATCTGAATTTTATGTGAATGCCATCAATGTAATGAAAGGTGCAGAAGCCGTTTCGGAATATGTATCACTTCCTTTGCAAGAAGCCTTTAACATTGAATACTGGCTGTTGGAAGAAGCAAAACTTCAACGCATGCCAAAAGAAAAACCATTGTCGCGAAAAATTGCGTTGGTAACAGGTGGTGCAGGAGGAATCGGTAAAGCCATTGCTGATAAACTTGCCCGTGAAGGGGCATGTGTATTTATCACTGACATTCATGAGGGAAGGCTTCAAGAGGCGGTGAAAAGTTATAAGCGTGATGTTTCATCGGGCAGCATGATAGATGTGACGGATGAAAAAACAATAGCGAAAGCATTTTTGAAAGCATCCCTTGACTTTGGAGGTGTTGATATTATTGTCAATTGTGCAGGTCTTGCCATATCAAAACCGCTAGAGCAAACTACTGTAGCGGATTGGGATATTTTGAACGACGTGATTGTGCGCGGCCAGTTTCTTGTTTCGCGTGAAGGCGTGGAGATCATTCGGGCGCAAGGCCAGGGCGGTGATATTATAAACATCGCCAGCAAGAATGCGTTGGTTTCCGGACCTAACAATGTTGGATACGGAACAGCCAAAGCGGCACAAGTACACATGAGCCGACTGCTCGCAGCTGAATTAGGCAAAGATAAAATTCGCGTAAACGTGGTGAACCCTGATGCGGTAATTGAAGGAAGTAAAATTTGGGAAGGCGAGTGGGCCGCCGGTAGAGCTAAAGCGTATGGCGTAACGGTTGCTGAGTTACCGGCTTATTACGCAAAAAGAACTATCTTGAATGAAATCATTTCTGTAGACGACATTGCCAATGGTGTGTTTGCTTTTGTGGGAGGAGACCTCAGCAAAACCACAGGAAATATTTTAAATGTTGATGGGGGAGTAGCCGCCGCTTTTGTAAGATAAATTTTCATGCAGCTAGATAAGCAACAGATAAGCGCCTTCAACGACAAGGCAAAAACGAAGCATCATAAGTCTTTCGAATTTCTATCATCGCGATTGACCGATGAAGGACATGATGTAAAATCAATCCTTAAAAAAATAACAGCACTTGATATCGCTATTCCCAGTTGGGCGTTGGGTACTGGCGGCACACGTTTCGGAAGATTTTCAGGAGGTGGTGAACCGCGAACCCTGGAAGAAAAAATTGAAGACATCGGTTTACTTCATGCACTGAATCGTTCAAGTGGCTCGATATCATTGCATATTCCGTGGGATATACCGGAAGATGCAAATGCGATCAAACAATTGGCGAATCATCATGGGCTTTTGTTCGATGCCGTAAATTCCAATACATTCCAAGATCAACCCGATCAATCACTTTCGTATAAATTTGGATCTTTGTCACACACTGATACGGCAACCCGACAGCAGGCAATCGATCATAATATTGAGGTCATTAAGTATGGTGATCAATTAGGTTCGAAGGCACTCACAGTTTGGTTGTCAGACGGTTCTTGTTTCCCCGGTCAAGATAATTTCCGAAAAGCCTTTCAACGTACGTTGGCATCACTTCAGGAAATTTATAAAGCTTTACCTGCCGATTGGAAAGTATTTGTGGAATATAAACCGTACGAACCCAATTTTTATTCGACCGTCATTCAAGATTGGGGCACCTCGCATTTGCTTGCTTCTAAGCTTGGCAAGAAAGCGTATTGCTTAGTTGACTTAGGTCATCATTTACCCAACACTAACATTGAGCAGATAGTAGCTACCTTGATGATGGAAGGAAAACTGGGTGGTTTCCATTTCAATGATTCCAAATATGGAGACGATGACGTGACGGTAGGTAGTATCAAGCCGTATCAACTCTTTCTTATTTTCAATGAATTGGTTTATGGAATGGAAGACCCTTCGTCTATCAATCCATCACCAGCGTGGATGATTGATGCGAGTCATAATGTGAAAGACCCACTCGAGGATTTACTCCAATCTGTTGAAGCTATCAAAATTGCGTATGCTCAAGCACTCTTGATTGATCGCGATGATTTGGAAACGGCTCGTGAGAATAATGATGTAACCTTATGCCAGGAAATTTTGCAAAATGCCTATCGGACAGATGTACGTGCGCTGGTAGCAGAGGCACGGCTTCAGGCAGGGGGAGTGCTAGATCCAGTAAATGCTTTTCGTTCACTTAACATTCGAAAGCAACTTATTCATGACCGTGGTCTTAAGGCAGTTTCAACCGGACTCTAACGCAAAACATGCAATCGGTAACAGCTATTTTTGATATTGGAAAAACCAATAAGAAGTTTTTTTTATTCGATGATGATTTAAAAGAATTATCGCACGACTATAAAAAATTCTCATTGATAAAAGATGATGATGGATTTGAATGTGATGATCTGGATGCCATCACCCAGTGGATCAGAGAAACCATTGACAACATTCTTACTTCCTCTCCATATAAACTCAAAGCAATCAACTTCAGCACATACGGTGCTACCCTTGTGCATTTGGGTGAAAACGGACAACCCGTAACGCCACTCTACAATTATCTGAAACCTTTTCCTCAGCATGTACAGAAAATTTTTTTTGAAAAGTATGGCGAAGAGGAACACCACCTCACTACAGCATCACCACAATTGGGAATGCTTAATTCAGGGTTGCAATTGTATTGGTTGAAAAATGAAAAACCACGACTGTTTAAAAATATTCGACACACACTTCATTTCCCTCAGTACTTATCTTATTTGTTTACGGGCGAAATGGTGAGCGAACCAACATCCATTGGTTGCCACACCAAGTTATGGAACTATTCAAAAAACATATATGACAATTGGGTGAAAGCAGAGGGCATGGAGCATTTATTTCCGCCAACGGTTCCGACTACTCATACAAAAAAAATAATGATGAAAGGTGTGGAGGTGAAAGTGGGCGTTGGGATTCATGACAGCTCTTCTGCATTGGCTTCCTACCTTCTACACACAAAGGATCCATTCATACTTGTATCAACCGGAACATGGAGTGTCACGCTTAATCCCTTTACAAAAGATGAACTTACCATTGAGGAATTGAAGCGTGATTGTTTAAGTTTTTTGGACATCAATGGAAACCCGGTAAAAGCCTCACGCTTATTCTTAGGCAACGAACTTGATAATAACCTCAACCTGCTAAATGAATATTTCAAGAAGGATAAATTTTATTATAAAACGATAGAGTTAAGCGATGACTTCTTGAGTGAGCTCGGAGCGGGCACATTGAATGATACGTTCTTTCCGATGGGCATTGATAATGCAACTTTGCTAGAAGACGTTTTTCCCGGAAGAGGGAAATGGGATATAACGGTTTACAAAACGTTTGAAGAAGGGTATCATCATCTTATATGGGGGCTTGTGCAACTTCAGGTAGCGGCCATCAAACTGGTAGAAGGGTCAACGCCTATAAAATGTATCTACATTGATGGAGGGTTTATTGACAATGAAATATTCATTAAGCTTCTTGAATTTTATTTACCGGAACACACGCTAGAAGTTTCTCAAATGCCACTTGGATCAGCATACGGAGCGGCCTTGATCATGAAATAACTCTTGCTTAGATACCTTCCTTCAGGATATGATCGTACAACTTTTTTGAAATCGTTATTTCCGTTACTTCTGTAAATTCCTCACCAACATCCACAACATTCTTCAAGGTAATCCGATATACATCGCCTTTCGCTGTTGCTTTATTTTTTCTAATTAAATCAATCGTGTTATCGTAGTAGTCTGCTATCTCCTCCTGTTTCATAGTCATATAATTTTCATCAAGGGCTTGCGTCTTGCTGTTCTCATCACCTTCTGCCCAGGTTAAAAGGCAACCCCCCATGCCTTCACATGCATAGGTAATCACATTGTCGCCACCGCCAGTGGTTTCCTCTTCCATGGCGCATGCGATTTTATCATTTGATAAATGGAATTTACTTTTTCCTTCCATACCTTCCTGCTGCCAGGTTGCTTCATAGTAGCGAAGGTTAAAGTCGGTATCCACATACCAAATGGCATCTGACATATATTCATATCCGTTGGCTGTAAGTTGTATGGAGTAAAGAGAGGATGCCTCTTCCGTAATTTTATGATCCCATTCGCTGAGTTTGCCTTCCAATAGGTCAATGGATTTTGGCAATGCCATTTCGGGCTCGTCCGATTCGGAGTAATCCAAAGGCTCATCAATGGCCATTTCGGTTGAGTCGGAAGAAATTGTTTCCGTGGTACCTTTTCCGGCACATGACCAGATGAGCAGCGATATGGTGGGTATGATTAGATATTTCAAGCGTATATTTTTTAAAGCCTCTGCTGTGAGGGAGTTGGTTTGAGACTGAACCTCTTAAAAGTGATTCATAAAACAGATTTAACCAAAAATTATAGGGAAGGAATTCATGTCGTTGACTTAAGCTCCGTTACCATCCTCTCTTTTTGGAGAGGCTTGCCTGCCGATAGGTAGGACTGAGGTGAGGCCATAAAAAGAAGCTAAAGTCACCGACATTAAGAAAGGAATATCGTTTGTATGTTTTGTATCTGGAAAATTTGCCTTATGCTTACTATTAAATGTAGATGATTCGGGAATCGGAATCCGTTTATTTTTCTATTTTTATAGATCACATGGCTCATGACTTTTAGATTCTCTACTACCAATCGCCCCAATTTTATCAACGTATTGAAATCAGAGCAATTTGATTTGCTTGTGATTGGTGGCGGCATCACGGGTGCGGGCGTTGCTTTAGATGCCGCATCGAGGGGATTGAAGGTGGCGCTTTGCGAAAAGAATGATTTTGCCCAGGGTACGAGTAGCAAATCGACCAAACTTATCCACGGCGGCCTGCGCTACCTTAAACAACTTGAATTTGGTTTGGTAAAGGAAGTGGGCAGTGAACGAGCTATCGTCCATAAATTGGCGCCCCATCTGGTGGTTCCTGAAAAAATGCTGCTTCCCCTCTTTGATGGCAAGTCACTGGGATATTGGCTCACCTCCTTTGGATTGATGATCTATGATTGGCTGGCGGGTGTAAAACGGGAAGATCAACGCAGAATGCTGACACGTCCTCAAACGCTTCGCCATGAACCGCTCTTAAAGAAGGACGGAATTAAAGGGGGCGCGATATACTCCGAATACAGAACAGACGATGCCCGCCTTACGGTGGAAATCATGAAGGCATCCGCCCGACATGGTGTGGTGGCGATGAATTATGTGAGGGTTGCAAATTTTGTGTATGACGACCAGGGAAAGTTATCAGGCGTGAATGCTACCGATGAACAAACAGGGGAGTCGTTGATCATCAAATCCACTGTGGTGGTAAATGCGGCAGGCTCTTGGGTGGACGACTTGCGTTCACTGAATAAGTCTAAGACGGGCAAGCGGTTGTTTTTGACAAAGGGTGTTCATATCGTGGTGGCACATGAGAAGTTGCCCGTAAAGCAGGCCATTTATTTTGATGTACATGATGGCCGAATGATTTTCGCTATCCCGAGAGGACGAGTTACTTATATAGGAACCACAGATACGCCATACACAGGAAGCAAAGATCATGTCGTCACCTATCAGAATGATGCGTGGTATTTGATAGAAGCTGTGAATACGATGTTCCCCGATGTAACACTGACCATTATGGATGTTGAATCTAGTTGGGCTGGCTTGCGTCCGTTGATTTATGAAGATGGAAAATCGGCATCTGAACTTTCGCGTAAAGATGAAATTTTTGAATCACCCTCTGGACTGATCTCTATAGCAGGCGGCAAGTTGACCGGGTATCGAAAAATGGCCGAACGTGTGGTGGATATGTTGGTGCAAAAATATTTTAACAACCGAATGTTAAAGAATTGCAGCACACAATCTATTGCCCTGGCATCGCATACTTTTACGTCTTATCAGGATGTACGAAAATATCAGGTGGCTCTGCGAAGGCAACTTGAGCCTTTTGGTTTTTCTATTTTAGTAGCCCATTATTTAGTTGAGAATTACGGACAACAAACAGATACTATCATGGGCTATTTCCGTGAACATCATGAACCTATCGAAGACAAACGGTTGGCATTGTTAAGTGCAGAACTATGGTATTGCACCCATCATGAGATGGTTGTCTCCCTTTCTGATTTTTTTGTACGGCGTACTGGTTTATTGTATTTCGAAATAGAAGTCGTTAAAAAGTATAGGGATAAGATCGCCTTTCAATTGCAAACCTATCTTCATTGGACCGACACCAAGAAGGAAACCGAACTGCGTATGCTGGCAAAGGAGATGGAAGATGCGAGTAATTTTTCCTGATTACTTATACTTGGCCATTACCTCTTTGGGAGGCACTACATCACCACGATCCGCCTGTGCTAACCCTTCTTCTATTTCTGATTTTTCTGCTGCACACACTTGATCCCACCAATCTTTTTCCTGTCCTTTTTTAACATTATTAATCGTTTGAGTGTAGTGGCATTGTTGAGCCCGGCCAACCACGCTATCAACTGTAATTTTTCTTCTTGAATATCCATGTTCTCTCGATTTTCTCTCTATAAATATAAGTCCCTAATATTTCTTCTGAAATAAAAAAACAAGCTCATTCCTATTTTTCTTAAGTAAGTCCTTTAACTTTCCAATTGTTAAGCGTTAGTTTAACTAATCAAAATAATTTCTTAGTTATCACGGATGGCATTGAAGAATCTTTGGGGAATTGATTTGGGTGGAACGAAGATCGAAGGTGTTATCCTGGAATCGGGACAAAGCAATAAAGTATTGTTTCGGGAACGGATCGCCACGGAAGCCGACAAAGGGTATGACCACATCGTCAATCAGATTGTTGCGCTAGTGGAAATGATGATTGCCGATGCAGGTTATACACCTGATAGGATTGGCATTGCCACCCCGGGCACACGCGATCCGCAGTTGGGTGTAATGAAAAATTGTAACACCACAGCGCTCAACGGCAAGCCGTTAAAAGATGATCTCGAAAATAAACTCGGCATGACCGTTAAGATGGCCAATGATGCCAACTGTTTTGCGCTAGCTGAAACACGGTTGGGCATTGTTAAAGAAAAATTTCCAGATGCGCGTGTTGTGTTTGGGGTGATCATGGGAACAGGTGTTGGTGGTGGACTGGTGGTGGACGGGCGTTCAATTAATGGCTTGCACGGTATCGGTGGCGAATGGGGACATAATTTTCTTGATGAATCGGGCGGTCCCTGTTATTGTGGAAAAGTAGGTTGTAATGAAAGGGTATTGGGAGGGCCGCGACTGGAAGCTTTTTATGAAAAAGAATCAGGATCGAAAAAATCTCTCAAAGAAATTGTGAAGCTTGCCGAAGCTAAACAAGATGAAGCGGCTATGAAAACGATGCAACGACTCACAAGCTTTTTTGGCATCGCGATAAGTGTTGTCATCAACATAGTAGATCCTGATGTAATTGTGATTGGCGGCGGTGTAGGAAATATTGAATTGATTTATACCGAAGGAATAGAATCGCTAAAGAAAAATATATTTAACAATCGCGTGGTGAGGACTCCCATTGTGAAGCCTATGTTGGGAGACAGTGCGGGCGTTTTTGGCGCGGCGTTTTTAGTTGCTGATTAAAGTGAAGTTTTACTAATGGAATTGTTATGAAACGAATTGCCATACTGGGTCCTATACCACGCGATCACATCGTTACCCATCGCGGTGACTTAATTCAAAAATGGGGATGTGTCACACATCCTGTCATTGCGCTTTCCATCTTGGCCGGTGATAAAATAGAAATCATTCCGGTGAGCCATCTTCGTAAAGTTGATTTGGATAATGTGCACGAAGTATTTGAAGGCTATAAAGGAATAAACCACGATCATGTGACAACCAAGAATGATCAAGGTGATATTATCAGCCTGAAATTTTTGGATATGAACAATCGGCTCGAGCGGCAGACGGGTTTCATGGATCCTATTGTTCCTGATGATGTAAAAAAGTTAATTGATTGTAAAGTATTTGTCTTCATTCCTATAAGTGACTACGAAATTTCTTTGGACACACTGAAGTTTTTAAAAGCAAAAAGTAAAGGCACGATCATCTTCGATGCACACGGCCCCACCACGGCATGCCTGGTGACGGGTGAACGGCAGCGTAAGTTTTGGGTAGACCGTGATCAATGGCTACCGTATATTGATGTATTGAAAATGAACCTTGAAGAAGCACATGCTTCGTGGTATAAGAAAGAATACGAAACACAAGACTTCGGAAAAGAGGCCGAGTTTGATAAAGATCACCTTCGTGAATTTGCTATACATTGTTTGAGCCTTGGTGTAAAATGTGTTTACATAACAGTCGACTCGCGCGGATGTATGGTGTACTACAACAAGCAAAAACAATTGCAAGAAGAGATGGTGCCCGCTGTACCTGTTGAACACGTCACTGATACCACGGGCTGCGGAGACTCCTTTGCCGGAGGTATTGGATTTGGTCTTCTTCAAAAACCTACCGACTACATTGGAGCTGCACGGTATGGCAACGCCCTTGGATCTTTGCGCACCCAGGGAAAAACATTCAATGTGTTTAAATCTTTAGAAGAAACAAACGCCCTTATCAAAAAAACCTATTCAAGTGATTCCTAAAATTTTTATAAATAACCTTATCCTTTAAACGTACACCTCCTTTGATTAAAGCCT
>JBBRKB010000020.1:0-17282 GCA_038218385.1 Cytophagales bacterium
CTATACGACTACATGTGCACGGTTTAGAAATATGCATGTGCCTACGTTTCCTGCGGCTGGCATTTTACTTTTCTGGGGAGGTGTACAAAATCAGTTTTGGCCCTTCGCCCATAATCCTTCTGCGTCTGCAAAAGAAATAAAATGTCCAACGCTGTTACTGTATGGGAGTCATGACGATCGCGTAAGCCTAGTTGAGATTACCGAAATCCATGATAATTTAAAAGGAGAGAAAATGCTGAAGATATATTCTGATCGTGGTCACAACGATTTATTTGGAATTGAAATGAAACGCGATGTGCAACGTTTTATCGAAACCTCTATCAGATAATCCTGTTGATGATCTCATCAACGCCAATCCCTTCAGCTTCCGCTTTAAAATTTCTTACGATGCGATGGCGCAATACCGGTTTGGCAATGGCCTGTACATCTTCAATGTCAGGCGAATATTTTCCATCCAACAGTGCGTTGCATTTTGCGCCAAGCACTAAATATTGAGAAGCCCTCGGCCCTGCACCCCATTCCAAATATTCATCAGCAGTTTTAGATTCACTGGATAAACCTGGGCGGGTTTTGTTGGCCAGGTGCACGGCGTACTCAATTACATTATCAGAAACCGGAACCTTCCTCACCAATTGCTGAAAGTCGGCAATGTCCTCACCGCTCAACACTTTGCTCACCGAATTTTTTCTATCAGATGTAGTCGCCTTCACTACCTCTACTTCATCTTTAATGGAAGGGTAGGTCAACAAAACATTAAACATAAACCTATCAAGTTGTGCTTCAGGCAACGGGTAGGTTCCTTCTTGCTCGATTGGATTTTGAGTGGCCAAAACAAAAAATGGTCTAGGCAAATCATAACGTTGGCCTGCAATGGTCACTGAATATTCTTGCATGGCTTCCAAAAGTGCCGCTTGTGTTTTGGGTGGAGTGCGATTTATTTCATCAGCTAAAACAATGTTGGCAAACACAGCACCTTTTACAAACTTGAAATTTCGTTCTTTGTCCATGGTCTCGGCACCTAAAATATCAGAGGGCATCAAGTCGGGAGTGAACTGAATTCTTTTGAACTGCAGATCTAACGATTCGGCAATGGTATGCACTAACAATGTTTTGGCGAGGCCTGGCACACCTATCAACAAAGAATGTCCGTGGCAAAATAAACTGGTGAGCACAAGTCGCACGACTGCATCCTGACCTATGACTACTTTGCCAATTTCTGCTTTTAATTTTTTGTATGCTTCTGCCAGGGCATCTGCTGCTTCTACTTCAGAGGTATATTTTGCCATAGCTTTCTAATCTAGAATTCCACATTTGTTGTAGGCTTCATCAAGGTTAATAAAGACATCTTTCTTTGCCTTTTCAAACCACTTTTGTAATATCCTATTTTTCTTCTCGTTCATAGTAGCCATTTGAATGCGATGCCAATCCTCTTTTAGTGAGGCTTCATGTGGATTTACTCTTGATTTATAATACAGAATTCTAACGGCATCTTTCAAATCATCGGTACGGTAGGTGATCGGATTGGATACATCACCCACTTTCATGGAATCTAACTTAAAGAAAATGATCGGATCAAGTTGATCTACAGGTATACGTTGGCCGCCATCATCATCGGTAAAAAAACCTCCATTACCTTTTGTGTCCACATCATCCGAAAATTCTTTGGCAGCTTTTTCAAACTTCATAGAGTCTGCAACAATCAGTGTGCGGATGCTGTCAAGAAAATGTGTGGCGTCTCTAATATCTTGTTCAGATGGTGTTGGCGACATTAAGATGTGACGGCTGTTGTATTCGTTTCCGCGTTTGTCCAATAATTGAATTATATGAAAACCATATTGCGTCTCCACAGGCATGGATATTTCATTGACTTTTAATTTAAACGCCATGGCTTCGAATTCAGGAACCATCTGCCCACGACCCACCCAATTCATGCTTCCGCCGTTGTACGTTACGCTCGGGTCGTCAGAGTATTTCTTGGCAAGTGTTGCAAAGTCTTCACCCGCAACTAGCTGCTGGCGAATATCCATTAATTGTTTTTTGATTTCATCTTTTTGACTCTCGCTCACTTTTGCTTTCCGTACAATTTGTGCCACCTCTACTTCCGCAGAAAAATAAGGAAGGGAGTCGGATGGTATCCTGCTAAAAAATTTTCTTATCTCGGCAGGTGTAACGGCCAAATCTTTGGTGATGGTTTTCTCCATTTCGCGGACCACCATTTGCTCCTTTATCTGGTCGCGCAGTTCGAGTTTGATTTGGTCCATGGCTTTCCCGTATATCGCCTCAAGCTGCACTTCAGAATTTCCCGATTGAGATAAGATCATGTCGATCCGGTTTTGTGTGTTCATATCTACTTCAGCATCCAACACCACCACTGAATCGATATCGGCTTTGGCCATCATCAATTTATTGCGCAGCAACATGGCCATGTATTGGCATTTTGCTTCTTCTGATTGCGTGCCCCCGTTGGCCAGGTAATCTTGATAGGATCTATCCAGTTCCGATTTTAGCACAATGTAGTTGTCAACTTTAGCAATGATTTCATCCACAACAAATCCACCATTGTCCTGCGCTTTGGCTGTGCCAACAGAAACGAAGGCAACGGCAAAACAAAATATTATATACACTAGTTTTTTCATATTCATTTAACTACTCATTCGAAAATCAACATTCATACTCATCTCACCAGTTGCTACGTGTGAAGTTTGTGCAATTGAAATCTTAATAAATTTCAAATTCTTTTTTCTCCACTGCCCGGCTATACACATCGTCTTCCAGTTTGCTGGCAAGCTCAACCTTTCGTTTGTTAAGGATAATGTTTTTGATTTCGTCCTTTACAAATTCCAGTGGTGATATGTTGTCGCTTATTCTATACTCATCAACCTTTAAGAAATACAAAAAACCTTCATCACTGGTTTCATAGTATGGACTCGTCTTTAAAAATTGAATCTTATTCGGTATCTCAACAAGCGGTGACTTCTTCACCAACTCATCAAAAACCATCCAGGAAGAATCTACCAAATGATAGGCAGTTGAAAAACTTAAGCAATAAGATTTCAATTCCTGTTCATCTTTTTCTTTTCTGGAAAAGATCAAGTCTTTTATTTTATCCGTTCGTGGTGCTCCTTTCGGTACCTTGATGAAGGTTGCACGCACAATGTTTTGTTTTAGAATAAAATTGTCAATATTATTTTTATAATAATCTTCTATCCGTGTGCCTGAGACCGTAGTATCGAGGTTGTTGCGTATAAACTCAGTTTGAAATTCATGTGCGATGATGCTGTATCGATAGTCCAGTATTTTCCGTTCCACCGCGGCCTCATCAATATCCATTCGCTTAGCTGCTTCCTGAATTAGCAATTGCTTGCGAATCCAATTGTTCACATAAGCTTGTATACGTGAAGCACTATCCTCTTTTATTGTGCCGGCAGAAACAATTCCGCTCAGTTCATCTTCATATAAATAGGCATTGTTTACCCTGGCAACCGCCTGACGATCGCCTCCATTTTCCGGCTGATCGCGCTTAAATTTAAGAAGGTCGCATGATGTCAACATTAGAAGTGGCACCCAAATGAGGCTACTTCTGAAGTTTATCCAACACATATTTCTTCCCTTTCTCATTCACCTTTATGGGATACGTCTGCCGAAGCTGTGCTATCCATTTTTTC
This sequence comes from Cytophagales bacterium, assembly GCA_038218385.1. Taxonomy (GTDB): domain Bacteria; phylum Bacteroidota; class Bacteroidia; order Cytophagales; family Cyclobacteriaceae; genus JBBRKB01. Next base: position 3,666 of record JBBRKB010000020.1, read on the forward strand.
TCCAATTCAGCCTGATAGTCCGTAATTACCTGCGCCCTACATTCATCAAAAGCCTTATTTCCAGGTGGTACGGTTTGCTTAATCTCCGCAAGGTAATACATTCCATTATTTTCGCAGAAATAAATACCCTTAGCCCACTCAATCTGGCTCAAAATAGCCCTGTCCCCTTTTTCAAAAACGCCCGATTCTGTTTTTAAATCAGCCTCCTTTACAAATTTCGCGCGTGCAACAGAGTCACCACTTTCAATTAACACCTTCAACGTGTCACGGAAGCCTGCATGGCTTGATGCATACAATACCCCCTTTACCCGTTCATCTGCATGATAGGTATTGACGTTTGCCTTATAATAATTGAGCTGGCCCAGAGAGTCCTTGGCGGCTTTATTCCAGACCTCTTCTTCCATAATGTTGAAAAGTAAAATCCCTTCGTAGTATTCATTGGTAAGCATTGCAAAATCAGGGTTCTCTCTTGCAATCTTATCTTCCACAAGCCTCATGATAGACGTATTGACAAATTCATCATAGTGATGCTTCATGACATCAAAAGGTTTTCCTGTAGCAGGTTTCTGAGTCGATTTTATATAATTGGCAAAGTCCTGAACCGTAAAATTCTTTTTACTTAACGAAAACAAAACCTCCTTCTGCATTCCCGCCCACTTCGAGCCGTCCCATTTACCTGAAAGAAGGGTGGAGTCTGCCGAATCAAAAACTTTCTTTGCTACCAATTCATTTTCTGTATAGCTAAATTCTTTCTTGAACTTCGTAAACACAAAATCTTTGGAGACCTGGAGGCGATCATCTTTCAACACGCCCGATCTGATTTGTGCCTTCATACTTTCATAATCACCAATTGGTTTTTTACTTTCCAATCGCACGATGTGCCATCCAAAATTGGTTTGAAATGGATCTGATATATCGCCTGGATTTTTCAAAGCGAACGCAACTTTTTCAAATTCAGGCACGGAAGACATGGCTCCTACACCAAATGGGCGAAGCCTACCACCCTTGTCTTTTGTGCTTTGGTCTTCAGAATATTGTGCACACACTTCGTCCCACTTGGCACCAGCGGCTAGCATGTCATAAATATTGAAGATATGAAGTTTTGCTTTCTCTTCATCCTTTTCATCCGTCCGAATCATGATGTGTGATACTTCTACTTCACCGCGCGCAGGCTTCCGGTGTACTACTTTTATAAGATGATATCCAAACTTTGTGCGATATGGGCCGCCAACACTTCCTATTTTGGTTTCATAAGCGCCGTTCTCAAAAGGATAGACCATTTGAAGCGCAGTGAAATAACCGAGATCTCCGTTGTTCGTTTTTGCAGATGGATCATCAGAATAAAGTGGGGCAAGAGATTCAAAAGATTCTCCTTCTTGCACACGTTTCTTTACGTCCATTACTTTGTTGAAGGCCGCTAACGTATCGGCAGGGCTGGCATCGGGCTTTACCGTAATGAGAATATGGGATGCCCGCACTTCTTCCTTCAGGCGATTATAGGTGAGCAACACCAAGCTGTCAATAATTTTAGTATCGGGCAAATAGGGTTTTACCAATTCCTTTTTATACGATTCAAATTCATCACGAAAAACTTTAGTGGTGTCCATGCCCCGGCTCCTCGCTTCACGTACTTTCAATTTGAAATTAATGTACAGATTGAGGTATTCTTCAATGGCTTGTTGCGTGTACTCATCTTTTCCCTTTTGGTGGTTCTTGCTAAAGAGGTAAATAAATTCATCTGCCGCAACGGGCGATTTCTTTACCGTAAACAACGGGAGTGGCTTCGTAGCTTTTTTATTTGACTGGCATAACCCTGACGCAATGAATGTCAGGTTCAGCACACTAATGAGTAGTACTCGGTAGATCATAGTGAATGTATCGTGAAAAAAATTATTTGAAATGTACTTTTTTGATAAGGCGGCAAACATTTTTGTCTTTGAAAGCGTGGTATTCAACTTTGTCCATTATCGATTTCACCAGGCGAATGCCGAGGCCTCCCTTTCTTTTTTGTTGAACAATGTTGTCGATGCTGGGTTCGGTAAATTCATTTATATCGAACACTGTACCATCATCTACTAACTCAAAAATAACAGTTGAATTGCCTTCTACATGAATATTGATTTCAAAAAGATCTTCCGGGTTGCAGTGATGCGCATGGATCATAAGATTGGAACACATCTCATCCAGGGCCAATACTATTTCACTGGTCTCGATATCGGAGACTCCGTAGGCCTTAAGGGAGCGCCGGATAAAATCCCGTACACCCTTTAAGTTCTCTATGCTGCAGCCAACTTTATACTTATAGTTCATCGATCATTTTCTTTGCTTCATCCCTGTCTTTTGCAATGCTGAGCAATTCGTTCAGTCCCAATATTTCAAAAGTATTCGCCACTTTATCGTTCATTCCAAAAAGCACCATTTTTATCTTATTATCATTAAATTCCTCTATGTAAGACATAAAAACCCCAAGCCCGGCTGATGAAATATATTCCAATGAATGGCAGTCGACCAGGATTTTCATGTATCCTTCCCCAACACTTTTAGCAATGGCCAAATCAAGTTCAATGGATGAACTGGCGTCTATTTCGCCAACTATGGCAATGATATCCGTTCCGTTCTCCTGTAATCTTTTAATGTGGATCATGGTTTTAACGATTTTAAAAATTTTATGTTCTTCAATTAAATTTCACAATCATGGTGGTATAATCATCATTCAGGTCGGAGCCCGAAAACGCATACAACCGGTCAATAATAAAGTTCTCCATTTCTTTGGGTGCCATTTCTTTGGCTTCCGCTACGGCCTTCGCCAGTCGCTCCATCCCAAACTCCTCACTCTTATTGTTTTTGGCTTCGGTGATTCCGTCCGTATAAAGCACCAACACGTCACCAGGTGAGTAGCTAAATTCATTGGTTTGAATGAAGTTTGAATAGGTGCTGTTCCGCACCATGCCCAGCGCTATTCCTTTGTCCTTTAAATATTCTGTGGTATTCTTTGCGGCATTGTGATAGAGTACCGGGCAATGACCTGCACGCGCATAGCGTATTTTTTTATTCGACTTATTGATCTGAAAAAAAGAAGCTGAAATAAATGAACCTCTTTCCAGGCAATGTACCAATGCCTGATTTGCTTTGATCATAAAATTATCGGGCTCGATGCAATTCTGCGCCAGGCTGTGAAATATTCCCTTCATCTGCGACATGTGAAATGCCGCGGTAGTTCCTTTGCCGGAAACATCGGCAATGATCAGGGAGACTTCTTCTTCGCTTATTTTAAGGGTGTCATAATAATCGCCTCCCACTTCATCTGCTGATTCTGAAAACGCAGCAATATCAAAATCACCTTTCTGCAAAATTTGGGGCAGCAAACTCTTCTGCACCATTTTGGCAATTTTAAGCTCCTCTTTGTAGCGTTCGTTTTGGATCGCTTCTTCCAACAACCTAAAATTTTCCACTGATATACCCGCCTGATTGGCAAACGTGGCAACAATGCGCGTCATCTCTTTATTAAAGCCATCAGGAAGTTCTTTAAGCAACGCAATGGTTCCGATGTTTTCCCCTTTTACCATGATAGGAAATGCGATGATGGAACGAAAGCGCGATGTCTTTAGCGCAGCCAAATGTTTGGAAAGATTTTTTGTCCGGTCCGTATTTTGATCCAGCAGACCTTTTATCTGGTGACTTTTTAAATGTTGGATAATATCATGCGCTTCCCTATCGGCAATTTTATACGTGAACAATTTTCCTTCTGCTCCTTTGCTTTTTATCTCCAGCCACGCCGCATCGGCAAACACACTGCTGACGGATGTCTCCAACAAAATATTGTAAACGCTCTCTTCGCTTTGCTCCGTTTGAATGGACTGACTGATGCGTTGAAAGTTTACTACTTCTTCCAACTTCTGCTCAAATGCCGATGTGGTAGGCAGGTTGAATAAAATAACCAGAAATGAAAAGATACTGTAGATCGTTACGAAAGAAATAAGAGATAAAATAAAAATGTGCGATTTATAATCGGCAAAGGTGTGTGACGACTCGGCATACGAGCTATTGCTATAAAATCCGTACAACAGGTAGAAGATGGTAAGCAACAACAACAGCAAGCTCGTCCACTTCTGGCGAAAATTAAGAAACGCAACCCATTTCATGTTGGCCGAAAGGATGAGGCCTGACAAAATAAAAAGGGTAAGCATGGAAAAATGGACAACCTCGTAAAACGGAAAGTTGAAACTGTTATAGATTAATGAAATGAGAAGTCCGTATTCGAAGAAGCTCCAAAACCTGATAAGCCATTTTGATTTATGATATAAAATCAACCGCTTCCATGCTGTAAACGCCATGATGAGGAAGCTGATCATCAAGCCAATGTTTACCAGGTAAATAAAGTCGAAGAAAAGGATATCATTGGTAAGCTTGGTGTTGCCTAATAAATAGCCAAACAACCGGAAGAGAAGAGAGATAACGGTGGCCACCAAGCCTGTTGCAAAAACACGCCAGAGCAGATCAACAAAATTGAGAATGTCATCGCGCTCTATTTTTAACTTATAATAATAATACAGCGATATAATGTATAGGTTCAGCAAGATCTTGGGCAACCAACTGGGCAAATCTGGCTGAAGGTTGTTTTTGGAACTGAAAAGCATCGAAATATCGGTAAATACCAACGCCAGCCAGGCAATGGCGCCGGTGATAAACAGAAGTCGTATGATGGCTTTTATCCGCATTAAAAAAGAAAACCAATCCTTTCAGATTGGCCTACAATAATAGGAAAATTGGGGATTTATTGAACCACAAGTTTTTGGGTAAAGCGAGACAAATGCATCAACATGTAAACTGTCATCAACGTCACTAGCAACACTCAAAGAATCAGTCATTGCGAGGCAGCATCCCGACTTGTCGGGATGTGCTGCAGCGGCAATCCTTGGGCTATGAAAAGCTCCCGGACGTGTACATGTTAATTAGATTTTGTTAACCTCAAAGTCAGTAAGGTTTTCCTCGTGTACGCTGTAGCAGCGGGATCCTTCGCTCGCGCATGCCATTTCACAACCACCGCTCTGGATGACGATTTGCCTGTGGAGGGTGGTTATCGGTAACCCTACTTCCTACTATAATTCGGAGCTTCACGCATAATGGTCACATCATGTGGATGGCTTTCGGCAAATCCGGCGGCAGTGATTTTTACAAATTTGCCTTCCTTAAGCTTGGCAATGTTTTTTGCACCGCAGTAGCCCATACCTGCTTTCAATCCTCCCACCAATTGGTATAGCACCTCGGAGACAAGTCCTTTAAACGGAACCCTTCCCGAAATTCCTTCCGGAACAAGTTTCTTAATATCGTCTTCAATATCCTGAAAGTAACGGTCTTTCGAGCCCACTTCCATAGCTTCGAGGGAGCCCATGCCACGATAGGTTTTGAATTTCCTGCCTTCGTATATGATCACTTCACCAGGAGCCTCTTCAGTTCCTGCCAGCAACGATCCGATCATCACACTGTCTGCACCCGCCACCATGGCTTTTACAATATCACCGGAGAAACGAACACCGCCATCGGCAATGAGTTTTACTGGCGATCCTTTCAATGCTTTGGCTGCTTCATACACAGCAGACAACTGCGGCAATCCTACACCTGCAATTATCCGTGTCGTACAAATGCTTCCGGGGCCAACACCCACTTTCACTGCATCGGCTCCAGCCTTGGCCAATGCTTTCGCTGCTTCACCAGTGGCAATATTCCCTACGATCAAATCCATCTCGGGATATTTGCTCTTCACCTTTTTCGCGGCATCCATTACCCCTTTTGAATGGCCATGTGCGGTATCAATACTGATCACATCGACACCAGCCTTTTTCAAGGCAGCAATGCGGTCAAGAATATCAGGTGTTACGCCTACTGCTGCGCCTACACGAAGACGGCCAAACTGGTCTTGGCTGGCATTGGGTTTATTCTTTTTCTTTTGAATATCACGGAAGGTGATGAGCCCGGTGAGCTTTCCTTTTTTATTTATAATAGGAAGCTTTTCTATTTTATATTTCTTTAAAATACTTTCGGCTTTGTCTAGTGTGATTCCTTCGGGCGCTGTGATGAGGTTCTCACGCGTCATTATTTTTTCTACCGATATGTTAAGGTCTTTTTGAAATCTCAAATCGCGGTTAGTGATAATGCCGATCAATCGGCCATCGTCACCTACTATGGGGATTCCTCCGATTTTAAATTCGCGCATGATGTTCTCTGCATCTTGTACCGTGGCGTGAACACTCAACGTTATCGGATCTAAAATCAAACCGCTCTGTGAGCGCTTTACTTTGCGCACCTGCTCTGCCTGTGCATCAATGCCCATGCTTTTGTGGATGAACCCTAGCCCACCCTCCAGCGCCATGCTGATGGCCAGATCAACTTCCGTCACCGTGTCCATAGCGGCAGAAACAATGGGGGTGGTAAGCTTGATATTGCTGGTTAAAAAACTGGAAGTGTCTGTCTCGCGAGGGAGTACTTCGGAATAAGCGGGCACCAACAATACGTCATCGTAGGTGAGGGCTTCATAAAGGAATTTGGAATTTTCGGTTGGCATAGCAAACAATATTAGGAACCATTATTTGCCGGGCAAAGCTAACCGAAAAAGGTCATTGGCGGAAATGCGGCGTGAAAGTATCTTCGTTTTGTTTTATGTATCTGTGATTAATTATGAATCCTTGACTATCCAGCTTATTTTTAATCCGAAAAAATTTATTGCCATGCGAAACCTACTCCTTATCCTCACCCTTATTTGTACGTACATCGTTACCAACGCACAAATCCAAACAGGCAAAGCTTCCTTCTATGCCGAAAAGTTTGAAGGCGCAGTGATGGCCAGCGGTGAAAAGTACCACCACAATAAATTGACCGGTGCGCATAAGACATTGCCTTTTGGCACTACAGTAAAAGTGACCAACACGGCCAATAATGAATCCGTTGTGGTGGAGATAAATGATAGGGGGCCATGGGTGGAAGGAAGAATCATTGATCTCTCCCGGGCAGCTGCAGAGAAACTTGGCTTCATCAACCAAGGTCTTGCTGATGTCACATTGGAAGTGGTAGATCCGGGTGATGGCAAAGGCAAAGAACCTATTCACACGGTTGACAATGTTGCGGTAGATGAAAAAGAATTTTATGAACTTGAGATCGACCGATATAATCCAAAAGGTTTTGGTGTGCAAATAGGCACCTATCAGGAGCTTGTAAACCTGATGCGCTTATCCGACAATTTGAAAAACTCTTATAAAAAAGAAACAACAGTTCAAGTGAAGGTGATTAGTGGCGTGAAGTATTACGGACTCATTGTGGGCAAGTTTTCTACCCGCATGAAAGCTGAAGAATTCAGGGAAGAGTTGCGCAAGAAATTTCCCGATGCCTTTATCGTAGAGTATGGAAGGCTCTAAGCATGAGCAATAGAATCAATGCATTATTGACTAAACACTTTTCATCTTTTAGTCCGGAATTAAAAGCCATTCTTGCTTCCGTCTTGAATTTTATTTGAAAAAACTCAATTCGAAAATCTTTCCTTAAACAACTTCACAGAAGCTCTATCGAGTTACTTGGTTAATTTTATTTCTGATATAAAATAATTCTCTTTGTGACAATCGTCACCTACAAGCCACAGTACATTCACGATATTTGCATCAATGGAAACATTTGGGTACATCGCTTCTGTATTCGTTGGATTGATTCTGGGAATCCTGGGTGGTGGTGGATCCATACTCTGCATTCCAATTTTAGTTTACCTCTTTCATATAAATGCCGTGATGGCATCGGCTTACTCCTTGTTTATTGTAGGCACTACAAGTTTTGTAGGCGCTATTCCAAAATACAAAGATCAACTCGTCAATTTAAAAACCGGTTTAGTCTTCGGCATACCTTCTATTGCCGCCATCTTCACAACGCGCAAATGGATTGTGCCTGCCATACCTGATATTCTTTTTCAACTCGACTCTTTCATCTTCACCAAAAGAATTTTACTACTAGGTGTTTTTGCTGTGCTCATGATCCTCGCCAGCATCGCCATGATCACCAAACGTTCAGAAAGGACTGCCTCGGATGAAAAATTTCAGCCGGCTTATCTTATTATAGAAGGGTTGCTCATTGGCTTTCTCACCGGGCTTGTAGGCGCTGGTGGTGGCTTTCTAATTATACCGGCTCTGGTTTTACTCACGGGATTACCTTTTAAAACTGCGGTAGGAACTTCCCTTTTCATTATTGCTATCAACTCACTATCGGGCTTTCTCGGTGATGTTTTGAATTATTCAATTGATTGGGAATTCTTGTTAATCATTACTGGTCTGGCGGTGGTAGGAATTTTAATCGGAAATCAACTGGCAAAAAGACTTCCTTCAAAAGAACTACGAAAATCTTTTGGCTGGTTTACACTTATAATGGGCACAAGTATATTAGTGAAAGAAATTTTTATGACATAAAATTTGTTCGTCACATTAGTCACTGAAATAAATAATAGTTGCGTTTAACTTTGATTAATCTGAACAAACAAACACACCCAATCACACAACCCTCAAAGCTTGTAGCTCGAAGCTATTAGCGAGCAGCTTAAAAAATATGAAAATAGATCAAATATATACCGGCTGTCTTGCACAGGGTGCTTACTACATCGAGTCAAATGGTGAGGCCGTTGTCATCGATCCCCTTCGCGAAATCAAACCTTATCTTTATAAAGCAAGAAAAGACAATGCTATTATAAAATATGTTTTGGAAACACACTTCCATGCCGATTTTGTTTCGGGTCATATTGACTTGGCTAAAGAATCCGGGGCTACCATTATCTTCGGCACCAATGCAAAACCTTCCTTTGAAGCACACATTGCCACAGATGGCGAGATCATAAAAATTGGTAAGGTAACCATCAAAGTTATTCACACGCCCGGCCATACCATGGAATCAACATGTTATTTGTTGAGAGATGAAAACGGAAAGGATGTAGCGCTCTTCACCGGAGATACATTATTCATTGGTGATGTTGGTCGCCCCGATCTCGCACAAAAATCTGATCTTACTATGGAGGATCTTGCGGGTCACCTCTATGATTCTTTGCACAACAAAATCATGACTCTTTCCGATGATCTCATCATCTATCCTGCACATGGTGCCGGGTCGGCTTGTGGAAAAAATATGTCGCACGAGACCGTTGACACATTAGGCAGTCAGAAAAAAACGAATTACGCTTTGCGCGCTAAATCAAAAGCGGATTTTATTACGCAAGTAACAGATGGGCTTATGCCTCCTCCCAATTATTTTCCGCAAAATGTGAAGATGAACAAGGAAGGATACGACAACATTGATGACGTAATGGAACGTGGCACCGTAGCACTAAGTCCCGATGCCTTTGAAGCCGCGGCCAACGAAACAGGCGCCTTGATAGTAGATACGCGTGCAGCACAAACATTTGCCAACGGTTTTATTCCCAACGCTATCAACATTGGTATTGACGGAACGTTTGCTCCCTGGGTGGGTGCGTTGGTTCCAGATGTAAAACAATCACTCTTGATTGTTGCTGATGTGGGTCGCGAGAAAGAAGTTGTTAAACGACTGGCGCGTGTTGGTTATGATCATTCCATCGGGTATTTAGAAGGCGGCTATGATGCATGGACAAAATCCGGAAAGGAAACCGACACAGTGGAGGTGACCGATGTGACAGCCTTGCAAAAGGCATTAGAGAAAAATCCTGACACACCCGTACTTGATGTGCGCCAATTAAATGAATACAATGAAGAACATGTGGAAGGTTTTGAAAACGTTCCCCTGGATTTTATTAATGAGCACATGCCCTCCATCGATAAAAAGAAAACCTACTACGTACATTGTGCGGGAGGTTATCGCTCCATGATTTTTATTTCCATTCTCAAAGCCCGGGGTTATGACAACCTGGTAGACGTTAAAGAAGGCTTCAAGGGTATTAAGGAAAGTAAAAAATTTAAACTGTCTGACGCTGTCGGGGAAAAGGAATCTTAACATAGGTAATGGGCAATCCTTGATGTGCGTACACTCTTTGAATGCTCCAGAAATTACATTATTCTGTTGTTGTCCAAATCAGAGTTCGTCAGTAGAGAAAGTGGTACTATTAATTTTTAGAATCAGTTTTTTAAAAGCCTCTAACTTCAACTGATTATTATGTGCGTTCTTAAGAATATTTTCAGCAGGAACAAAGTTGATTAAATGACATCTAGCCTCACAATGAGGTCTATTTAATGGATTGGAAACCATATCATCCGTTATGATAAAACTAAACTCATCGTCATGATCTGTTGAAGTCATCATGATGCATACGAAGTATCCTTCTACCTCTTGAACCAACTTGTTTGAAATAACTATTGCAGGATGATTCCTCCAAAGTCATCATTAAAAACAACTTCAACAATGTCTCTTTGTGCTATCATTTAAGCACTTATTTGAGAGCCTTAGAAATTGCTTTTGAGGACATTTTAAACATCGCCCTTTTAAGTCCTGCGGAAGACGGTATGCGTTTCTTATGGAATGAGTTTATTGAAGAAAAATCCGGAACCAACAATACCACTGATGACTTAGTGTATCCCCAGCTGGACTGGGAGTTCAGAAAAATGAATTTATTTCCATCTACAAGTCTATTGCAGCTTTCTACTTTTGTATAACCTGTGTTAACCATTTTTGACTATTTAATTAAGATTTTCTTGACCCCTCAATCTGCCTGAATTCTTCAATCTTTCGCTCCAAAAACACTTTTAAGTTTTCGCAAGCATTAATATCCATGTAAATCCCAAATTCAAATTCTCTTATTATTCCTGTCTTTGAACCTTCAATATCCTTGATTGGTTCGGCAATCTGACCGTCCATAATTGCAAATTCCGTCCCCAATGGAATAACCCCTCTTTGACTATAAAAATTTAGATTGATGTAGCCTGATGGTGTTATTCCTCCATGAGCACCATCAACATGAACTAGTCTGAAACCAGAATTCTTAACATTATGGATTACGATAGACTCCTCGTTACTCATCAGCAATTCGCGTTATAAGATCAATGATAATGCAAAGCTACAAATTATAAAAACTAGGCACAATCGAGATAGCCTCACGGGTTGTAAGCGATTAGGTATACCAGATTGCATAAGGGCTCATACTACTTTGTTCCCGCCAATTTTCGTTTTACACAAAAGTCAGTTCCAACGTATTTAATGTAGAAACGAACACAACTACTTCCAAGTCCTGTTAAGGACGAAATATCGGTAGCATAAAATGTTGGCCAAAAATCCTAGTCCCATTGGGACGAAACATTTCGCATCTTCACATGCGTATAAAAAGTTCAGGCAGATTATGATGTTCCGTTAATCAACTACCCCCCTTCTGATATAATAAGAGATGCAGGTCAATTCTGATATTATTATCTCGGATACAAGTTGTTTGATAATTCTCACCAAAATAGATGAACTTGAATTATTGAGGAAAGCTGGGGAAAAAGTTCATGTGACACTAATAATTCACAAAGAGTTTGGGAAACCATTGCCGGATTGGATTGTGATTTCCTTACCTAATAAGACACATTACCAACATATCCTTGAGATGGATCTTGATCAAAGGAGAAGCAAGTGCGATTGCTTTATCGTTGGATATGGATAATCCCATTCTAATTCTTGATGATCTTAAAGGAAGGAAAATTGCCGATTGTCTTAACTTGAGATATTCAGGTGCCTGCGGCCTAATTCTTAAGGCAAAGCAAATAGGACAGATTAAAATCGTAAGGCCAATTCTTGATAGAATCAAATCAACTAATTTTAGATTTAGTGAAAAGTTATTTTGAAACAATAATCGATCAAGCTGGTGAATGAAATGGGGGTGCTGCCAAAACCTATTGACCAGGTAGGTAGCCTCACAGTTTGTAGAACGAAACATGTACACATTTTCCTGTGGCTCTTTGTTCATATTAATTTTATAACCCCATCCTGAAGTGCGGGTTATGGATGACGGCTCTTTCAGGGCTAAGGAGATTATCCTTTGACTTGTGCTGTCGAACCTTCCTGAGCGGGTCTTGTTGCATACAAGTCCCAATCTGTTCAATCATGTGTAAAATCTTTTACATAAAAAGTTATCCTAACAACCAATAGCCGCCGAGAAAATACACCATACCAACTATTGGCAGGATGGCATGGATTTTAGTTTCTAGTATGACGCATCCTATGGAAATGCAGTAAAATCAATTCAAAAAATCTCAAACATTATGAAGGATCAATTCAAAAAAGAAGGAGAAGCTACTGCTAAGAAACATCAGCGTATACAGCAGGAGATTGCAGCAAAGGAAAAACCTGGAAAGAAAGAAAAACACGGTGCCATGCAGGCAGGCGCCCGCGCATATCCCGAGCCGCCGCTGTTCGGTGAGCATCTTAGTAAACCGGGGCTTGAGGAAGACTTGAGGCTCGAACCTAAATATGATGCGCCCTACTACAAAGGCTCTGGTAAACTCGAAGGAAAAGCAGCCATCATCACCGGTGGCGACTCGGGAATCGGAAGGTCTGTTGCCATTCTCTTCGCGCGTGAAGGTGCTGATGTAGCGATCGTTTACTTAAACGAACACGCTGATGCTGAGAAGACAAAGAAACTTGTTGAACAGGAGGGTAGGGATTGCATAATTATACCAGGTGATGTTTGCAATCGCGAATTCTGTGACTACGCTGTAGATCAGACGATTAATGCCTTTGACCAACTCGATGTGTTAGTGAATAATGCTGCCTTTCAACTTCACGTTCCGGAACTTGCTGACTTAACAGAAGAACATTTTGATACCACGTTAAAAACAAACCTGTATGGTTATTTTCACATGACGCAGGCAGCCCTGCCTTTCCTATCGCCGGGGAGTAGCATTGTCAATACCGGATCGGTCACCGGCATGATGGGCAGTAAATCCGTACTTGACTATTCACTTACAAAAGGAGGAATCCATGCCTGGACACGCTCGCTGGGCACGCATCTTGTGTCAAAAGGAATTCGTGTAAATGCAGTAGCGCCTGGTCCCGTGTGGACGCCCCTAAACCCGGCGGATAAAACTGCGGAGGATATAAAAGAATTTGGTGCTGATACCCCGATGAAGCGTCCGGCGCAGCCCGAAGAGATAGCGCCTGCCTATGTGTTTCTCGCTTCACCTCAATGTTCGAGTTATATCACGGGCGAGGTATTGCCAATCATTGGTGGCTACGGTGGGTAAGGTTACGAACGTTTAAAAGGAGTGACTCCGTTGTAGCGGTAGTAATTTGTGCTTTGCTCAAAAAATAAGGTATCATCTGCAAAGATGTTCTACGTGCGCTAAATAAATTGAAGCCAGGAATACAAATTTTCTGTGGGCTTGTAGGATCTTCGTTTGTATGTAATGATTCATTGGTTCTGTTATGCGGGGCCTTTCGTGTTGCACACTTTATTATGGGCTCTCTGAAAATTAACTTCCCTACCAAACTCTATGTTATACTATCGATTAAGCTCTTTTCATTTGTATATTTGAAAAAGTGAAAAACCTTATCCCCATTTTCCTTGCGGCACTCATGGCACTTGAAGCCATCGTTCCAGCCCTGGAGATAAGCGAGCTCAACAAGATTCCAGAATTAATCAGTCATTACCAACAA
>JBBRKB010000021.1:0-17225 GCA_038218385.1 Cytophagales bacterium
CACGAAATGCTTTGAACACAGTCGTCTGCGCGTATGAACTCATTGCTGCAGCAACAACTACGATGAGAGATAAGATAATTTTTTTCATAAATTTTGTTTTAGTTAGTTCACAAATAAAAGGGATTTTTTTGATGACAACTAAAAACTTAATAAAAACTTTTGTTAAGTCGTAATGGTGGGGAAATTAATACCCATTATCTCCCCCAATGTTTAAACATTATACTGAGTAGGCCATCGCCTTCAGAATATCATGTTGGGTAATGATGTGGACATTCTCATTTTCATCACGTACCAGCACGGCTTTATTTTCTTTATTAACCAGTGATGACAAAACATCCAACGTACTGTCGGGTGCAACAAAGGGCATCGCTTTGTCCATCACATCACCTAAGAGTTTATCCTGCAGTTTTGGATCGGCAATAAATTTTTCCAACAGACTAGAAGAACTAATGCTGCCTACAAAGTTTCCCATATCGGTTACAGGTATTTGATCGATTCCTTGTTTGTTCAAAATCAAAATGGCTTCGCTTACTTTTGAGTTTTTATCTACTGTGAACAAACTGTCTTTTGTATTTCTTCTGGCCAGTACATCGCGCGCTGTATCAAACGTTCGGGTTTCAAGAAAGCCATGGTCTTTCATCCATTGGTCGTTGTACACTTTGGCGAGGTAGCGGGTTCCATGATCGGGAAGGAGAATGACCATCGTGTCATCCTCAGTTAAATGTTCTTGCGCATACTCCAGAGCACCATGCACTGCTGAGCCACTAGACCATCCGATAAACAAACCTTCTTGGCGGGCCAACTTGCGCGCCATAATGGCGCCATCTTTATCGGTCACTTTAATAAAGTGGTCGATAACGTCAAAGTCAACATTCTTGGGAAGGATGTCTTCACCAAAGCCCTCCGTGAGGTAGGGGTAGATTTCATTTTCATCAAAGATACCTGTCTCTTTATATTTTTTAAAAACAGATCCATAGGTATCAATACCAACCGTAACCAGATCAGGTTTTTGAGATTTCAAAAAACGCGCTGTGCCACACATAGAGCCGCCGGTACCAACCGTGGCTACATAATGGGTAATTTTATTTTCTGTCTGATTCCAAATTTCAGGACCTGTGCTTTCAAAATGTGCCTGAGCATTGGACGGATTGTCATATTGATTAGGATAAAGGGAATTTGGAATATCCTTGTTTAATTTTTTGGCAATAGCATAATAGGACCGTGGGTCGGAAGGATCAACATTGGTGGGGCATACAATTACTTCTGCACCCACAGCACGTAGAATATTAATTTTTTCCTGCGACTGCTTGTCGGACATGGTGAAAATACATTTGTAACCTTTCGCAATAGCCGTCAATGCCAACCCCATTCCCGTATTCCCCGATGTGCCTTCAATGATGGTGCCGCCTGGTTTTAAAAGACCTGCCGCTTCGGCATCTTCAACCATCTTCAAGGCCATTCGATCTTTTGTAGAGTTACCCGGGTTGAAGTATTCGAGTTTTACAAGGATGGTTCCTTTGATCCCTTTTGTAAGACTGTTGAGTTTCACTAATGGCGTGTTGCCAATGGTTTCTATAATAGAGTTGTAATACATAGTAATGATATCAAGAATTCAAAGGTAAGAAAATCAGCGAACGCCTAAGAACATTTACGACTTAGTGTTTAATTCCATCTCACGCGTATAAATTTCTCATTCTTTTTAAAATGAGAAGGTATCGACTTCAAAATCGCTTCGCGCAATTTTTCCAATAGCAGCTCCTTCACAAAACCATTATGAACAGCCAGGCTTATCTCTCGCACAGGCTCCGGATCGGTGAATCGTTTAACATGTTTACTTTTTGTATTGACGGCAAGCTCGGGCACTAAGGTGTATCCATAATCATTGTCGATCATCGCTTTTAATGTTTCAAAAGAACCACTTTGATAATTGAGTTGATTGTTTGTCTTGCGGTCTTTTGCAGCGCATAAGTTTGTTACTTGCCCGCGAAAGCAATGACCTTCTTCCAGGAGCCAGAGTTTCTCTGTTGTCAATGACTTGAGGCTCACTTTTTCCTGCTTATAATATTTCATGTGTTCCGAAGTGTAAAGCAAGATCGGTTCATTGAAGATAGGTATTTCACGAATCTCCTTGTCATCAAGCGGAGTGACCAAAAGTGCCATGTCCAGGCGACTTGTCTTTAAATGTTTGATGATGTCTTGTGTTTGCATTTCCATTACCGTGAATGAGGTGTTAGGATGTTGTTCCAAAAAAGCATTCAGAAATTTGGGTAAGAGATACGGTGCTAACGTAGGGATGACACCAAGCCGAAAGGAACCTTCTATGGAATTTTTTTCATCGCTGACAAAATCCCGTAAGTTTTTTATCTCTAATAATATTTGCTGTGCTTTTAATATTATCATCTCACCACTGGGCGTAGGCTTAACGGGCTGACTACTGCGGTCAAATATCTTCACGTTTAACTCTTCTTCCAGTTTTTTAATCATCATGCTAAGGGTTGGCTGTGTAATATGGCAATGCTGAGCAGCCCTTACGTGATTTCGGTAGATATCCAATGCGACTATGTATTCCAATTGCTGAATGTTCATGAAAATAGTTTTTGTGGCCTCAACCGTTTGTACGTGCAGCGAAATCGGTTGTATAAATTTTGACTATGCAAACATAAAGAATATCAATTTCATTTATAATTCTTCAGTTATTTTAATGAGAAGGATTTTGAAAGTTGATCGCACAAAATCGTCAGACACTAATTTGTTTTAGTAAATAATCGTTATCCTTTGCTAATTTAGCAGCCATATTTTTATCAGCATTCTGTAAATGATTACCATTGGAGCCAAAAGACTGGAAGCGCGCGATTTTGAAGCGCTGCTTTTTAAGAATGACACTGTTTCACTTTCAGAAAGTGCCAAAGAACAGGTGCGGCTGAATTTTGATTTCCTTCAGGAGTATTCACGCGATAAAATTATTTACGGCATCAACACGGGCCTTGGGCCTATGGCGCAATACAAGATCAAAGACGAAGATCAGAAACAGTTGCAGTACAATCTTATCCGTAGTCACAGTGCCGGTGCCGGAAATCTTTTCTCGCCAAACTTATCGCGTGCCACCATGCTGGCGCGGTTGAATAGTTTGATGCAGGCGACTTCAGGCGTACATCCTTCGGTGGTTGATCTTCTGGTAACATTGTTAAACAAAAATGTTTCTGCTTCTATTTTTGAAAGAGGTGGTGTAGGTGCCAGTGGTGATCTGGTACAACTTGCTCATCTGGCACTGAATCTTATCGGAGAAGGTGAGGTACTCTATGAAGGAAAAGTACAACCCACAAAGGATGTATTTTCTACATTAGGCATCACACCTTTAGAAATTCATCTGCGTGAAGGTCTTGCCTTGATGAACGGAACTTCCGCCATGACAGGTGTGGGAATGTATAATGTGATACAGGCTCGTTATTTAGTAACGGTGTCAGTGATCTTATCCAGCATGACCAACGAGTTGATGAAATCGTTTGACGATCATTTCTCTTTTGAATTGAATCATGTGAAGAAACATAAAGGCCAGGCGAAGATTGCCGAACACATGCGCACCTTGTTGGGCGATAGCAAACTTATTCGTAAACGTCCTGAACATTTGTATCATCGGAAAATAACGGAGGCCGTATTCACGGATAAAGTACAAGAATATTACTCCCTGCGTTGTATACCCCAAATCCTCGGCCCCGTATATGACACGTTGCTGGAAGTTCAAAATGTACTTGAAGATGAAGTGAATTCTGCCAATGATAATCCGGTGGTAGATCATGTACGTGAAAACGTGTACCACGGTGGCAATTTTCATGGCGACTATGTTTCGCTGGCAATGGATAAGTTGAAGATTGCTATTGTAAAACTTTCCATGTTGTCTGAGCGGCAGTTGAATTACCTTTTGAATGACCGACTCAATCAAAAACTCCCATCCTTCATAAACATGGGAACATTGGGGCTAAATTTTGGTTTACAAGGTATGCAGTTCATGGCAACCTCTACGGTGGCTGAAAATCAAACCTTAGCCAATCCCATGTATGTACATAGCATCTCCAGCAACAACGACAATCAGGATATTGTGAGTATGGGATGCAATGCTGCCATGCTCACCAAGAAAGTAATAGACAATAGTTTTGATGTGCTGTCCGTGCAACTTCTGGCTTTAGCACAGGCCATTGATTTTCTAAAATGCCAGTCTCGGTTGTCTTCCTTTACATTAAAAGTCTATGAAGAAGTGCGGGAAATTTCCGCAGTCATTACAGATGATCAACCGCGCTACACTGACATCCAAAATATTAACCAATATCTTAAACAACTCGGAAGTAGTTACGAATTGTAAAAAAAGTCTCACACACGGAAACCAAACCCACACTCACTTGTAGCCAGCAGCTAGAAACCAGAAGCTCATAAAATGAAATACGCATTAGTAACAGGAGGATCGCGCGGTATTGGCCGGGCAGTATGTTTGAAACTGGCACAAGAGGGATACAACATCCTGATAAATTACAAAAGCAACGAAACAGAGGCATCGAAAACCTGCGAGCTGGTGAAGCAGCATAATGTAGAGGCCGTATTGCTCAAGTTCGATGTGTCTAGTAAAGAAGAAATAGAAAATAACCTGGCCAAGTGGATGGCTGAAAATCCCGAAGCCATCATTGAGGTGTTGATCAACAATGCCGGAATACGTGAAGATGCGTTGATGATCTGGATGACAGATGATCAATGGAAGAATGTGTTGGGCGCAAGTCTTGATGGATTTTATTTCGTAACACGCACGGTGATCAACCAAATGCTCACGAAACGGTATGGCAGAATTGTAAACATTGTTTCCTTATCAGGGATTAAAGGCATGCCGGGGCAAACCAATTATTCTGCAGCAAAAGCAGGTGTGATTGGGGCAACAAAGGCTCTTGCCCAGGAAGTGGCCCGAAGAAATGTTACGGTCAATGCGGTGGCTCCTGGTTTTATTCGCACGGATATGACGGAGGCGCTAAATGAAGCAGAATTAAAAAAAATAATTCCCATGCAACGCTTTGGCGAAGCCGAAGAAGTGGCTGAAGCCGTTGCCTTTCTGGCATCCAACAAGGCGTCTTATATTACCGGTACTGTGCTCAATATCAACGGCGGATTACTTTAGGTACGAGGGCAGAGGTACAAGGCACGAGGAAAGAAGGGTGCCGTCAATAAAAGTACAATGTAATTTGAAAGGCACAACCTCGTACTTCGTACCTCTGCCCTCGTACCTTGATATTGCTTCTTACTATAAAAACTTCGTTCCACTGTTGATCTATCAAAATCATTCCCTTAATTTTGAAAAGATGGATATCTGCAGCCATACCAATCGACCGCATTTCCAGAATGTTAAGAATGAATAATAAAGTAGTAATCACAGGCCTTGGAATTTATTCCTGTATTGGTAAAAACCTCGATGAAGTAAAAAACTCTCTTTTTGAGGGCAAATCAGGTATTATCCTCGACCAGGTTCGGAAGGAGATGGGCTATCGCTCAGGGCTTACGGGATTTGTTGAACGCCCTCAGTTAAAAGGCCTCCTCGATAGACGAGCCCGCATAATGTTGCCGGAGCAAGGTGAATATGCCTACATGTCTACGATTGAAGCATTAAAGAATGCGGGCCTCGATCAAGATTACATTGATAAGCACGAATTGGGAATTATCTATGGAAATGACAGCTCTGCGCTACCTGTCATTGAAGCCACCGATATCATTCGCGAGAAAAAGGATACCATTCTGGTGGGTTCAGGTTCTGTTTTTCAGGCACTGAATTCTACTGTAAGTATGAACTTGGCTACTATTTTTAGGTTGAAGGGAATCAATTTTACCATTAGCGCGGCATGCGCCAGTGGTTCACACTCCATAGGGGTGGCCTATATGATGATCCGCGATGGAATGCAGGATTGCATAATTTGTGGTGGCGCGCAGGAAACCAACAAGTATTCCATGGGCAACTTTGATGCGCTCGGTGCCTTTAGCATTCGCGAAGACGATCCCACAAGGGCATCACGTCCCTTTGATAAAGATCGCGATGGACTAATTCCCAGCGGAGGAGCTGCAACCGTTATTCTCGAAAGTTATGAATCTGCTAAACGGCGCGGTGCAAAAATATTAGGAGAATTAATTGGGTATGGATTTTCGTCCAATGCGCAGCATATATCCAATCCAACCGTGCAAGGTCCTGCCAGGTCGTTGAGCATGGCGATGAAATATGCAGGTTTGAAGGCAAATGAAATTGATTATATCAATGCCCACGCTACATCCACTCCCGCAGGTGATGCCAGTGAAGCAGGGGCCATTGCTGAATTATTTGCGGAAGCAAAAACACCCGTAAGTTCTACCAAGTCTATGACTGGCCATGAATGTTGGATGGCGGGGGCGAGCGAAATTGTTTACTCTATGTTAATGATGGAAAACTCCTTTATAGCGCCAAACATCAATTTTGAAACACCCGATGAGCACTCCGCTCCACTGAATATCATATCCCGCACGGTGAATAAAAATATTGATGTATTTTTGTCAAATTCCTTTGGATTTGGAGGAACAAATTCAACCCTGATTGTTAAAAAAGCGAGCACGTAGCGATGGATAATTCTAGCATAATTGAAAAAATAAATGGGTTCCTGGTAGAGGAATTTGAAGTGGAAGTTGAGCGCATAACGCCCGATGCCAACCTGCGGGAAACCCTGGAACTTGACAGCCTGGATTATATTGACCTGGTAGTGGTCATTGAAGGAAATTTTGGGTTTAAGGTAAAACCAGAAGATTTCGTATCCATTGTTACCTTCCAGGATTTCTACAATTACGTTATCAACCGCGTTGCTGAGAAAGTAACTTCATGATATGCCCGAATGGCAAGGGAAATCACGCGGCAACACATTAGGGTATAAAATCTTTGTAGGTGTTTGTAAAACCCTTGGCCTCAAGCCAGCTTACCTGTTGCTGAGATTCGTTGCGCTATACTATTTTATCTTTTCAAAAAAATCTTCTGAAGTTATTTATTCCTATTTCAGGCTACGTCATGGCTATGGAAGGGGAAAGGCACTGAAGAGCCTTTATAAAAATTACTATTGTTTTGGGCAAACTTTAATTGATAAAATGGTAGTGTCGGCTGGTATTGAAAATCAGTTTACCTTTCATTTTGATGGCGAAGAAAACCTTCGGGAAATCGCCAATACCGGCAAAGGTGGCATATTGTTAAGTGGCCATGTCGGAAACTGGGATGTGGCCGGACATTTTCTCCACCGCCTTGACACCACCATACACATTGTATTATTTGATGGCGAACATCAGCAAATAAAAGATTACCTCAACGAACTGGCTGGAAAACGGTCTTTTAACATAATCGTTATTCGTGATGATTTATCACACGTGTTTGCCATCAACGATGCGTTACAAAAAAATGAATTGGTTTGCATTCATGCTGATCGCTTTATTGAAAAAGATAAAACGAGTGTTCAACAGTTTTTAGGAGCAGATGCACGTTTCCCCATTGGACCCTTCAGGCTTGCCGCAGGATTCAATGTTCCGGTGTCCATTGTCTTTGCTTTTAAGGAATCTACCTCCCACTACCATTTTTATGGAAGTAAAATTATTATCAAAGCCGAAGCCGAGTCAAAGGCAGCGTATATGGACCGCTTGATGCGGACTTTTGTTGTTGAACTGGAGGAAAAAGTAAAAAAGTATCCGGAGCAATGGTTTAATTATTATAACTTTTGGATGAATTAGAAACCATGCTTGCCAACCGTACAAATAGTATCCAATACATTCCGCAGCGTGACCCCATCATAATGGTGCACGATCTGCTGGAAGCCACTGATGATTACGCAGTTTCCAATTTTATGGTTGATGAAGATAATATTTTTGTTTTGAATGATGTGTTCACAGAGCCCGGTCTGATAGAGAATATTGCACAAACCGCTGCGGCACAAGCAGGGTATTTGTATCAGCTGAAAAATATACCTGTGCCGGTTGGATTTATTGCTGCTATTACCAATCTTAAAATATTCGAGCTGCCGCTAATACATTCGAAACTTAAAACGACTATTAACGTAACCAACAAAATATTTGAAGTGACCCTTATAAAGGGAGTCGTTGAGAATGAAGACAAAATACTTTGTACCTGTGAAATGAAAATTTTCACTAAGTCTGAACAAAAACTTTTATGACCCTTACTGATTAAACATAACCAATTAAAAACCAATTAAATACAACTTCTATGAAAAAAACAATTTTCCTCATCATGGCTATCTGCAGCCTCTCTATCGTTTCGTTGGTAGCACAAGACGTGAATGCCATTTTCCAAAAAGCAACACCTATCACCTGGCTGGGTCTGGATTTTACAGGTGCCAAACTTATTGGCGATCCGGAAAAATTTAATGACGATGCTGCCGTAAAACAATTAATGGAAAGTATAAATACATTGATGGTAACAGAGGCAGCAAAGTTCAGCATAAGCAAAGCATTTGATAAAACATCTGTCGAGAATGCGTTGCAGATTGCCGACAAACAAAATAAAAAATTGAAACCAGAATCATTGCGAACAGATAGTCCATTTGATAAGGCACCCGTCATGACGCTAAAAGATGTGGAAGCCATTGTAAAAAAATATGATTTTGAAGGCAAGGATGGTATCGGTTTGCTATTCAATGTGGAAAGTTTCAACAAAACAACGCAGATGGGTTCTTACATGATCACGTTTGTGAATATGAAAACCAAAACGGTGTTGCTTACAGAACGCATGGAAGCAAAGGCTGTCGGTTTTGGTTTGCGTAATTACTGGGCAGGCAGCGTCTATAATGTGCTAAAGGAAATCGGCAGAAGCGAATACAAAGCGTGGGCGAAAAAGTATGCAAAAAAATAACGCATTGAAATTCGCATCTCTTCCAGGCATCCAGACGATGCTACTTGAAATACGATTCTCATTGAAAATGAAATATTAATTTATACATAAGTATTGTGCTCTCACATAAAACCGAGATTCAGGTTCGCTTTAATGAAGCCGATCCGCTAGGCATAGTATGGCACGGTCATTATGTGCGCTATTTTGAAGATGGAAGGGAGGCGTTCGGAAAACACTTTGGTATATCCTACTACGACATCTATAGCCATGGATTTGCTGTTCCCATTGTGTCCCTTCATTGTGATTATAAAAAACCGTTGCGCTACAACGATGTGATGATACTCCATACACTTTATGAACCTACACCTGCGGCAAAACTTTTATTCAGGTATGAGATATATGAGGCAAGCAGAAATGAGTTGATAGCCACAGGCTCCACCATGCAAGTGTTTGTTGATGTCAAAACATTTGGGTTGCAACTAACAGCACCCGATTTTTTTGCAGAATGGAAAAGTAAATGGGGCGTATGACATGAGAAAGGTGTGGATTGTTTCGGATGCTATTGTTTCATCACTGGGATTTTCTACAGAAGAAAATTATACACAGATCGTCAATAAAAAATCAGGAATAAAAAAAATAGAGGAAGGCGCCTTTGGAAACTTTTCCTTTCACGGATCTGCAATGGATACCTTAAAAGCATCCGATAATTTCACTCGTTTTGAAAATTTAGTAATGCAGGCCGCAAAAGGTGCGCTTAAAAATTATTCTCTGGAAGCAGAGAAAACCCTGTTCATCTTATCAACAACAAAGGGCAATGTGGATGTACTAAAAGACAATCCAAAGCACGCGCGTATTTCCCTGCATGCTACTGCCACACATCTTGCTGCTCATCTTGGGCTACAGCATTCGCTTGTCGTTTCAAATGCATGTATATCGGGAGTGCTTGCGCTGATAGTGGCTAAGCGTTTCTTATCAAATGGAAAATTTGATCATGCGTTGGTAGTGGGAGCAGATGTGCTGAGTTCATTTATTGTTGAAGGTTTTCAAAGTTTACATGCCTTGAGTGAACAACCATGCAAACCTTTTGACAAGGATCGCTCAGGTATAAATTTAGGGGAAGGTGCAGGCGCGATGCTCTTGTCTGTAAACCCAGCAGCATTTGGAAACGAACCGGTTGTTGAAATTACGGGAGGAGGTTTGACCAATGATGCCAATCACATATCAGGCCCATCACGCACAGGAGTAGAATTGGCAACTGCTGTTTCGCTTGCACTCAAGTCGGCTGGTATACAGCGTAGTCAAGTTGATGCAATATCCGCACACGGCACGGCAACGGTATACAATGATGAAATGGAGGCGAAAGCATTTGCACATGCCGCAATGGAACATATTCCGCTTAATAGTTTGAAAGCCTATTACGGTCACACGTTAGGGGCGTCAGGCGTAATTGAAACCATTATTTCTAAGCACGCCATGGAACGTGATGAAATAATTGGAACGTTGGGGTTCGATACATCAGGAGTTTCAACCGCGATTAACATTAACCGTGATTTGATTAAAAAAACACAAAGCAAAATATTAAAAACGGCTTCTGGTTTTGGAGGGTGTAATGCTGCGTTGATTTTAGAAAAACGATAATAGATTTTTTTTTTGCAACATTCGAATTTGATGATAAACCTATCCGAGAGAAAGTAAAAAAAGATAAGTAAGATTAAAAATAAAAAATGAGCAAAGAAGAGACTGATGTGCTTGTGATTGGTGCCGGACCCGCAGGATGTGTGGCGGCATCGATCATCCATCAGGCAGGATTTAATGTGCGTGTGGTAGAGCGCGAACGGTTTCCACGTTTTGTGATTGGTGAAAGTCTTTTACCACGCTGCATGGAAGCATTGGAGGAAGCAAAGCTTTTGGATGCCATTAAGGATAAAAATTTTCAGGTAAAGTACGGCGCTAAGTTCAGGCGAGGCAATGAGGTTACCGATTTCAATTTCTCAGAACAATTCACAGAAGGATGGAGCTGGACATGGCAGGTGCTACGTGCTGATTTTGATCACGCGCTTGCGTCAGCTCTGCAAAAGCAAAATATTCAAGTGGATTTTGAAACCACTGTCACCGATATTCAATTTCAGGATAGTGGCGAATCCGTTACATCAGTTCAGCGCAAGGGACACGAAGAAAAGATAAACGCAGAATTTATTGTCGATGCCAGTGGATCTGGCAGGGTGATTCCGCGTATCCTCAAGCTGGAGGGATCTTCACAACTCGAGCCGCGTAAGGCAGTTTTCGCCCATGTAAAAGAAAAACGCCGTGATGCGTATGAAGAACCCAATAGAATTATTGTGGTGGTGTATGAACCTTCTGCATGGGTTTGGATTATTCCTTTATCGAATGGGGTCACTTCGGTAGGGTTTGTTGGAAATCCTGATTTTTTTCAACGCAATGGAGAGAGCGAGGCTCAACAATTTAAAAACCTGGCTCAAGGGCTGCCTTATTTAAAGGAGCGGTTTGGTGATGCTGTTCTTGTTTTTGAACCCCGAAAACTCGAGGCGTGGTCTTCATCATCCGAAAGATTTTATGGAAATGGATATGTGCTCACGGGAAATGTGACGGAGTTTCTGGATCCCATCTTTTCTTCAGGCGTTATGTTTGCAACTGCATCAAGTCAGTTGGCCGGCAAGCTTTTAATCAAAAAATTAAAAGGCCAAGAAGTTGATTGGGAAAAGGAATATACCAACGTATTACAAAAAGGTGTGGATACATTTCGATCCTTTGTAAATGCCTGGTACGATGGCACGCTTGAGAAAATATTTTTCACCCACAATCCAGACATGTTGATTAAGCGACAGATAACATCGGTGTTGGCTGGCTACGTATGGGATGAAAACAATCCCTTCGTAAAAAATCCTGACGATGCCTTACGTGTGTTGGTAAGGAAAATAAATTCACGCGATAAATTTTTAACCCAGCAGCCATGAGTTTTATTTCCGGCTTTTGTCATATCCGTGAGGGAAGGATTATTACTTCCTTACAGGATTATAGGATAGCGGCAGGAACGGTAGAGGAATTTTTAAATGAAGGATATAGCAGATTAAAGGTGGCGTATCCAAAATTTTATAAAATGGATCCGCAGTCGCAGTTTGGTTTTTTGGCGTCTGAAATACTTTTGCAAGAGCGGTCAATTAAACAATACCCCCCGGAAGGAATATCTGTGGTGCTTTCCAATTCTACTGCAAGTCTGGATACAGACATTCGCTTTCAAAAATCAATGCAAGCAGCAGCGAGTCCTTCTTTGTTTGTGTACACACTTGCCAACATTGTGATGGGTGAAATTTGCATCCGTCACGGCATAAAGGGTGAAAATGCTTTTTTTATAACACCTGCTTTTGATCCGCAGTTGCTCGCAGATTATGTAGAGAACGTGCTTGAACAAGAACATGTAGAAGCTTGTGTGGCAGGATGGGTGGATGTACTGGGTGAGTACTATGATGTTTTCTTATATTTGGCTGAGAAAAAAAGCGGTATGGGCCAAGTGCATACCGCTGAGGAAATCGAAAAATTATACACGCAATAAGTATGGAACAATTAATGGCGGATCTTAAGGTACAGATCATTGACGCGTTAAACCTCAAGCACCTTAAGCCAGAAGACATTGGTGATGACCAGCCGCTTTTTATGGATGGACTGGGCCTTGATTCTATTGATGCACTGGAACTTATTGTTCTGTTGCAGCAAAAGCATAATACGAAAATCGCCAATGCTCAGGAGGGTTCAAAAATATTTATGTCCGTGAGATCCATTGCTGACTACATTACAGCCAATCAAAAAAACTAGCATTGAATCCTACCATCCATGTTGTTGGGGCTGGCGTAATTTCATCGATTGGAAATTCGTATGATGAATGTTTTAAGGCTTTGCAAAATGGTGAACATGGCATTCGCCCGTTAACATCCCTTGACTCTATATATAAAGACATCCTTCCGGTTGGTGAGGTAAATCTTACCAATGAAGAATTGGCTCATCATGTGGGAATGGATAAACCCGTTACCCGCACATCCCTTCTTGGTCTGTATGCAGCCAAAGAAGCGTTGCACGATGCCGGTATTAATAATTTTGACCGGTTACGAAACGGATTAATTTCTGCAACCACTGTGGGTGGAATGGATCGTACGGAAATATTTTTTCCTTCTTACTTAAAAGATAAAACAAGTGGACATCTTTCGGATGTTGTTCATCATGGCTGTGGGGCAACTACAGAAGTTATGGCCAGGACACTTGGGATAAAACATTTTATATCAACTATCAACACTGCCTGTTCTTCATCCGTGAATGCCATCATGTATGGCGCGCGGCTTATTCAACATGGAATATTGGATGTGGTAGTGGCAGGTGGAACGGATGCGTTAACAAAATTTACCATCAATGGTTTTAAAAGCCTGATGATATTGGATGATGACCTCTGCCGCCCGTTTGATAACGATCGAAAGGGACTTAACCTTGGTGAAGGTGCCGGGTTTGTTGTCCTTGTTTCCGATAAAGTATTGAAAGAAAATAACTTGATCTCGAAAGCAGTTGTTTTCGGTTTTGCTAATACGAATGATGCGTTCCATCAAACCGCCTCTTCACCAGAAGGAAGGGGTTCGTATGATGCTATGGAGCAAGCACTGAACATGGCAAAATTAAATCCCCAGGCTATTGATTACATAAACCTTCATGGAACGGGAACGAGCAACAACGATCTTTCAGAAGGAACTGCTATTAAGAGATTATTCCATGATAAGGTTCCACGATTAAGTTCAACAAAATCTTTTACAGGTCATACATTAGGGGCTAGTGGAGGAATAGAAGCTGTGTTTTCGATTATGGCTTTGCACCATCAATGTGTTTTCCCCAATCTCCGGTTCCAAACTCCTATCGATGGTCTGGACATTGTTCCGCAGCGCGCTTTTGAAAAATTGCCACTCACACATGTGATGAGCAACTCCCTTGGTTTTGGGGGAAATTGTTCTTCCATTATTTTTTCAAAAAACCTTAAAAGATAATGGTGAAAGCATTTATAAATGGAATGGGAATTATTTCACCACAGCAAACATGGGGTGACGAATCGTTTTTGAATGCTGTTCAGGATTATAAAAGTAATGCACTTACCTGCATCGAACCGGATTATACACAATGGATCAGCCAGCAACAGTTGAGACGGATGAGCCGCATTATAAAAATGGGCACAGCTTCCGCGAAGATGGCACTCGCGCAGGCCTCACTTGAAAAACCGGATGGCATCATTACGGGAACAGGGTTCGGCTGCCTGGAAGACACGGAAACATTTCTTTCAAAAATTACAGACTTGCATGAGGAAGCATTGAACCCAACGCCCTTCATGCAATCAACGCACAATACTATTGGATCTCAGATTGCACTGCAAGTTCAATGTCGGGGATACAACCAGACGTATACACAAAGTGCATTTTCACTTGAGCAATCTTTGTTGGATGCACTGATGGTGTTGACTGAAAATCCCAACCAAAATATTTTAACAGGTGGTGTGGATGAACTCACTTCTACAAGCCATAGTATCCAAAGTCGCTTTGGAAAATATCGTGAGGATGTTGAGAGCACATTAGCTTTACTGGAAAAACCTGCGAAAGGAACCATAGCAGGTGAGGGCGCATCCTATTTTATACTTTCAGGAAAATCAACATCATCCTCGTTAGCTTCGGTTGCAGGTGTTGACATGTATTATCAACTTGATGAAGCTGAACTTACCGAACGTATCATGTTTTTTTTAAAGGAAAACAATCTTTCGCCTGATGATATTGATTTGCTTCTGGTAGGAAAGTCGGGAGATGATAAGAATGACCGACATTTTGATTACATCATTTCTTCCCATTTCGCCAAGAGTTCTATCGGTGCATATAAACATTTATGTGGGGAATACGCTGTATCGTCCGCTTTTGCTATGGGATTGGGCGCTGCTATTCTTGATAAGGGAAACATCCCGGATGGCGTGTTGTTAAAAGACGAAAAACGTTTCCCGGAAAAAGTGTTGATCTTCAACTCATACTTTCAAGACCACCATTCGCTAATTCTGTTGGAATCATGTCGCGCCACAAAAAGTTAAACATCGTTTCCATTTTGTTGCTACTCGTGCTCATCATCCTGGATGTGGTGGCTGATATTTCTATTGGCTGGTATTTGCTGTTAGCATTGTTCTACATCAGTATAAATACAATTGGCTCCTTTGTATTGTCGGCTGAATTTTTTTTACCCGTAAAATCAATCGGTAACAATTTCGGCAAGCGAATTGCAATCACGTTCGATGACGGCCCCATACATGGCCAGACAGAGAGAATCCTGAAAATATTAGATCAATATCAAGTGAAGGCTGCTTTTTTTTGTATTGGAAATAGAATGGTGAAAAACGCTGAATTGGTGAAGCAGCTGGATGAAGCTGGCCACATTATTGGCAACCACACCTACTACCACAAAAGTACAATTGGGTTTATGTCAAGAAAAAAAATAGCTGACGAACTTTACGAGACAGATCAGCAAGGTGAAAAAATAACAGGAAGGAAACTTCGTTTTTTCAGGCCACCGTATGGGGTCACCAACCCTATGATAGCAAAAGCGGTTACGAATGGCCACTACCTGACCATTGGCTGGAGTGTGCGCTCTTTCGATACCATCATAAAAGATCCCGGGCGATTGATGAAACGTGTCACCGGTTCACTTACCTCAGGCGATATCATTCTCTTTCATGATTATAGTGAAAGTATGATTGAAATCCTTCCTGCATGCATTGAATTTGCTTTTAAAAATGGATTTGAAATTGTGCGACTTGATGAATTATTAAATGAAACTCCTTATCGGTAAATTTGCACCTATGGTTAATAAAATATTTTTTATTTTAATGGTTTGCTGTGTTTGCTCATTTCATTCCATGGCGCAGACCTATCCCGGCTATAAAGTTGTCGGTGACCTTCCGGCTTTTAAAAAGACATTTGCAAAAGCATCTGGCGAAATCAATTCAATAGCAGCTGATTTTGTTCAGGAGAAAACGCTCGTTGCGCTGACAGAAACGATCACATCAAAAGGGAAACTTTGGTTCAAGCGTGATAACAAAGTGCGCATGGATTATGTTAGTCCTTTTGTTTACAAGATGATTATGAATGGCGACAAAATGTTTATCCTGGATGATCAGAAAGAAACGCAGGTGAATGTGAGGTCGAATAAATTATTCCAACAAGTGAATAGGATCATGATCGATTGCATGCAAGGAACCATTTTAGAGAGTAACGACTTCACCACGCAGGTATTTGAAAATGAATCAACGTATTTGCTTGTGCTTACACCCGCTTCTAAAAACCTCAAACAATTTTTTCAGGCTATCTTGTTAACCGTTGAAAAGAAAGACAACTCACCACGTTCGATAGAATTGAAAGAACCTGGGGGCGATATGACAATCATTACCTTATCCAATAAAACCCTAAATGGCCCACTTAAGGATGAGGTATTTTCTTTTTAGTGTATTGGCTGTGATGATGGCATCGTGTTCATCGTATTACAAAAACCTTCAAACTGTAAAGGTTGATGATGCCTGTGCTGAAAAAATTAAACCGAAAGGAATTGCCACATCGTGGTTTGATGCCAGTGTCGATGTGATGGGCAAACACATCAGCGGTTTGTTGTTAATAAAGAAAATGCCCGACACCTCCAACAGGATTGTGTTTATGAATGAGGCCGGTGTTACTTTTTTTGATTTCGCTTTTGCGAATGATGGTACATTTACTGTGAAACAGATCATTTCTCAATTGAATAAAAAAGCGGTGATAGAAACATTCCGGAAAGACTTTTCACTTTTATTGGGTATCCCTTTTCAGAAACCTTTGCTTGCCTGGCATATGGGTAATGAATACTATTATGGTGTAACGAATGGTGAGGAGAGAATATATTTTACAACAAAATCAGGTTGTGATTCATTGGGCAGGTTAGAAATTGGATCGAAGCGTAAGCGCATGGTTTCTATTGCTTCAGAAGGACAGGATGCTGAACATCCTCAAAAGATAGTGATTAAGCATTTTACTTTTTCCATGACCATTGAATTAAAAAAGATTGAGAAAAATGCTGATTGATAATTTCTTTACAGTACTGGATAAAAATACCACCGACACTTCAATCCGTGCAAGCATACGATTGAATAGGAGTCATGCAATTTTTAACGGGCATTTTCCCTCGATACCTATTGTGCCAGGTGTATGTATGGTTCAGATTGTTCGGGAAATATTAGAACTTGAATGTAATGGTATACTGAGATTGCAAGAGGCTGACAACATTAAGTTTTTAGCTGTCATAAATCCAG